>NZ_JCACLG010000033.1:226511-264394 GCF_059505785.1 Kastovskya adunca
ATGATGGTAATGGTAATGGTGTCCTCACTGGTGGCAACGGTAACGACTTAGCCGATGGTGAGGAAGGGGATGACCACCTCAGTGACGGGAATGGCAACGATATACTCTTTGGTAGCCTTGGGAATGACACCCTTCTCGGTGAAGCGGGAGCAGATGTACTCGTTGGTAGTGAAGATGACGATGTTCTTTCTGGTGGCGATGGGGATGATGCGCTGATTGGTGTTGACCCCTTTGTCCCTGCTTTTGGATTTGGCGCAGGTGAGATTGACATCCTAACTGGTGGTCAGGGGAGTGATATATTCTTCCTTGGTGACAATGGAACCATACTAGATATTGAAAGGTTTGGGTTAAAGCATCATTTGCCGCCACCTCTTTAATGATCAGACTAAGCCAGAACGGAGAGCAACAACCGCCGCCTGTACTCGGTCATCCACAGAAAGTTTATTCATAATCCCGCGCACATGGGTCTTGACTGTATTGGGGCTGAGGTAAAGGGCTGAGGCGATTCCTGGATTGCTGTAACCTTCTACGATCAGCTTCAATACTTCCATTTCTCTTTTTGACAAAGTGATGATTGTTCCACTCGGTGAAGGTGGTGATAGATGCTCAATCACTTTCCGGGCAGTTTGCGGATCGAGGTAGGCAGCCCCTTCACCCGCCGCAGCGATCGCATTCAGCAAGCGATCGACACTTGCTCCTTTAATACAATACGCATCTGCCCCACTAGACAGTGCTGCAATAATTTCTTGTTCTGTGGTGTGAGATGTCAGCATCACGACTCTCCCCTGTTTGAGCGTTAGGGTCATTGCACTAGTATCTAAGCCGATTTTTACGTTGAGGTAACCCGTGCGTCCTTCGGTGATAAAGTTCTGCTGTTGAGCGCGATCGCGCTGATGTTCTGAAAACTTTTCTGTAGATCCCTCTAAAGAATTAAAAGCTGGGTAAGTGCCTTTCTTGATCCGCCATAGCGTCATCAAAAGCCGGAATATGTAAAGGAATGTAACAATATTGCTGTCATACTGGCTTAATGGCTTGACAGTGAGATTGAAAGCCGATAATCTTCATTACATACCCGGGTAGAACAACTGATAGTTATATGCAAGACAAGCAAAAGGTTACGCTGTATCTTCCTCCAGGACTTCATCGTCAGCTCAAAATTCGAGCAGCCGTTGATTTAGACTCAATGTCATCAATGGTTGAAAGAGCAATTGTTTTCTATCTGACTCATCCAGAATTGGTTGATGAAGTAGAAAGCCAGGGTAAAACGCATCAAGTTTATACTTGTCCCGAGTGTTCTAGCCCTGTGGTATTGAAGGATGGAGAAATGGCTTCCCTGGAAAATCAGCCGGGTGTCTTGGCTGAAGAACTTCCAGTCGAAAAAGTGCGAGAAGAAGTGAGTTACCGTACAGGCTCGCAGGGTGAAGAAAAATTAGTTCCCTGTTAAAGCTCAAGTCGCGAGAACCCAATAAATTGCACGCTTTTAGACATCTAATTTGACAGTGATGCGCCGTCTCTAACTAGGTCGATAGTCATGCAAGAAGAGATCTATACTCTGATTCAAGCTCAATATCCTCTCATCTACCTCGTTACTTCCGAGGAAGAGCGGACAGAGAAGGCGATCGCACAGATTGCTCACAAGTCTCAACAAAGACGTGTGTATGTATGGACTGTCACCCACGGAATTGTTGAGTATGGTCAACCCCGACATACTACGCAACACAACACTGTCTCGCCTGAAGCAGCAATTGAATGGGTCGTCCGGCAACGCGAGCCTGGGATCTTTATATTCAAAGATTTACACCCTTTCATCGACTCACCAGCAACAACTCGGTGGTTAAGGGATGCGATCGCTAGTTTCAAGGGCACGTCCAAGGTGATGATTCTCATGTCACCCGTGCAACAGGTTCCTATCGAACTGGAAAAAGAAGTTGTCGTTCTCGACTATCCTTTACCCGATTTAGCGGAGTTAAACCAGGTTCTAGACCATCAGCTAGAGCAAACCAAATCTCGCCGTACAACAACGGAAACGAGAGAGAAGCTGCTCAAAGCTACCTTGGGTTTGACCAGAGATGAAGCAGAAAAAGTCTACCGGAAAGCCTACGTTACTGCTAAACGTCTCACAGAATCAGAAGTCGATATTATTCTTTCTGAAAAAAAGCAGCTCATCCGCCGCAATGGAATCTTAGAATTTATTGAAGAAGATGAGACCCTGGAAGCAGTTGGCGGTTCAGAAGACCTCAAAAACTGGCTGAAGCAACGCTCCAACTCTTTTACAGAAAGAGCAAGGGAATATGGCTTACCCCAGCCGAAAGGGATGCTGATTCTTGGGGTTCCGGGGTGTGGTAAGTCGTTAATTGCCAAAACCACGGCTCGTCTTTGGGGTTTGCCACTGCTACGCCTAGATATGGGACGAGTTTACGATGGCTCAATGGTGGGTCGTTCGGAAGCCAATCTCCGCAATGCGCTAAAAACGGCAGAATCCATTTCGCCAACAATTCTCTTCATTGATGAGCTAGACAAAGCCTTTGCTGGTACTTCCGGTTCGGCTGACTCAGATGGTGGCACCTCTAGCCGGATTTTTGGCTCGTTCTTGACTTGGATGCAGGAAAAGACTTCCCCTGTGTTCGTGATGGCAACGGCAAACCGTGTGGAACGTCTCCCAGGAGAATTCTTACGCAAAGGTCGTTTTGACGAAATCTTCTTTGTCGATTTACCGAATGCAGAAGAACGTCAGCAAATTTTCAAAATTCATCTAGGAAAGCGGCGTCGAGATATTGCCCGTTTTGATATAGAGCAGTTAGCAAAAGTGTCCGATGGTTTTTCCGGTGCAGAAATTGAGCAAGCCATAATCGCTGCAATGTATGAAGCGTTTGCTCAAGACCGAGAATTCACTCAACTGGACATTATTGCGGCAATCAAAGCGACTCTACCGCTTTCCAAGACCATGACTGAGCAGGTAACAGCCCTAAGGGATTGGGCGAGACAGCGAGCGCGACCTGCCTCAGGCTTCGTTGCTGAATATCAGCGACTGGAGTTCTAAAAAGCTTTCTCCTGCTTCCCAACAGGAGTAAAGGCTAGCAACTTGCTAGCAGTTTCACTAAAAGCCGCACTCATCAAGCGGCTAACGCACAAGACAAAAGCTAACGTTGTCGTTTCTCTTCTAACTCTACTGGAGGAAATCCAAATGTCTCACTTTAGCACTCTCCGTACCAAAATCACCGATGCCGAAATCTTGAAGGCTTCTCTCCGTGATCTGGGTATCTCTGTTAAGACGGAAGCCGATGTTCGCGGCTACAACGGTCAGCGTGTTCGCGCCGATCTCGTTGCGGTTTTGGAAGGTGAGTATGATCTCGGCTGGTCTCGCAATGGCGATGGTTCCTTTGACTTGATTGCTGACTTGTGGGGTGTTGCTAAGAAGCACAACCAAACTGAGCTGATCAACTCGATCAACCAGAAGTATGCAGTTAACAAGACTTTGTCTGAGGTTAAGCAACGCGGTTTGCAAAATGCCAACGTCAAGTTGGTTCTGCAATAGTAGTCTGTTTAGGCGTTCCCAAGCTCACGGGTTGACCAATAATTGAGGTTAGCCCGTTTTTTGCACCAACTAAAAAGATAAGACCCAGTGGCTGATGCCTGCTGGGTCTATTTTTTGGAAGCTTTTTCTTCTCTATCTAAAAACTTAACTAAGCCAGTGCAGCTTCTGGTTGTGGCCAGCGCTCAATGGCTTTACCAATCACGGAAAGTTCTTTAACCAATCGGTCAAAACGCTCAGGAGTCAGGGACTGTGGCCCATCAGACAAGGCTTTCGCTGGGTTGGGATGAACTTCAATCATGAGAGAGTCAGTTCCGGCGGCGATCGCTGCCATAGCCATTGCTGGGACATATTCTGCCCGTCCAGTACCGTGGCTAGGGTCGATCATGATTGGCAAGTGAGTTAGCGATCGCAACACAGGCAACACCGATAGATCCAGCGTGTTCCGCGCGTACTGCCGATCGAACGTTCGGATGCCCCGTTCGCACAAAATTACATTTGGGTTGCCCGCAGCCAGAATATACTCAGCCGCCATCAACCACTCTTCAATTGTCGCTGACATGCCACGCTTAAGCAGCACGGGCTTGGGTTGTGCCCCTACCTTCTTCAGCAACGAGAAGTTATGCATATTACGTGCTCCTACTTGCAGCACATCCGCAAATTCTCCCACCTTCTCCATATCAGCGGTATCCATCACTTCAGTGATGATCCCTAGACCTGTTGCTTCCCGTGCGGCGGCAAGTAAACCTAAAGCACTTTCTCCGTGTCCTTGGAATGCGTAGGGAGATGTCCGAGGTTTGTAGGCTCCACCGCGCAAGAACTGAGCTCCTGCTGCCTTCACGCGGCGAGCTGTTTCGACAATCATTTCCTCATTTTCTACCGAACAAGGGCCAGCAACAATCACCACGGGGTGGTTTTCACCAATATGAACCAATCCACCGGGGGTAGAAACTACAACAGTGCTGCCTTCCCCATGACGGTACTCACGGCTAGCACGCTTGAAGGGTTGCTCAACCCGCAGTACTTGCTCAATCCAAGGACTAACTTCTTGAATTTGCAGCGGGTCTAAATCAACCGTGTCACCGACTAGCCCCAAAACAACCTTGTGTTTCCCGACGATTTTCTCAGGAATCAGACCCCATTCGCCGAGTTCCTGGGCAACGCGAGTAACCTCGGCTTCCGGGGAACCCGCTTTCATTACTACAATCATGTTTTAAATTTCCTGCCAAATTACTGGTGTACTTAACTTGAATAGCTAAACAAAGATCAACACAATATTGAAACCCACCTCACCTGGCTTAATTGCCAGCTTGACGAGGATTTACGAATAATTACATAGCTACGTTTTATTATGCTCACTTATGACTCTAAATCAAGTTAAGGGAGCTGTTCGCTATTTTGCTAATCTTTTTGTCCTGCCGAACGCCAAGCAGCGGTCATTCGTCCCAGGTTTGTGGTGAACTCTCGCCACCCCACTACAGAGCCAGAAACTTCTTCATCCCAAGAGGCAGAGAGGACGCCATAGCTCAACCCTAATACCCCAAGCCCAAAAAATCCCATACTGACAAGAACCACCGCGACGTGAGGTAGAGCTAACCCCATCTTTGCAACCAAATAATAGCTAACAAAAAACGTGGCGATCCCCAAAGCCGAAGGAAGCCCGCAGAGTAACGCCATCCGACGTACCATGCGTTTGCTGACTTCATCAGGAATTTTCATTGATTCCTGTGAAGCGGGGGACTGCTTATTTTTCTTCACCGTAGCAGGAGCAGATTTTTCTGGAGTTGAAGCCGTAACCGCTGGTCGATCTTTCTTCGCCACTGCTTGACTAGGTGCCGATTCTGGTTGGGTGTTGGTTGTTTTTTTGCGCTTTTGACGCGGTTCAAAGGGCAAACGACGCGATGGTTCAGTAGACATAAGCTTGAATATAGATTATCCGCGAATCCCTAGGCTTTGAATCAACGATTGGTAACGATCCCGGTCTTCTTTACGAAGATAGGTCAACAAGCGCTTCCGACGACCAATCATTTTCAACAGCCCTCTGCGGGAGGAGTGGTCTTTTTTGTTGCCTCTCAAGTGGTTGCTCAACCGATTAATGCGTTCGGTAAGGATGGCAATTTGTACATGTGCCGATCCCGTATCGGTTTCATGAACTTGGTAGCCTTCAATAATTTCCTGTTTGTGCTCTTGCGTCAGACTCATAGGTACAATCTTTAGGATTAATGCAGCAATTTACTATCTTATCATTATGCTCAGGTGGGGTGAAAGGATACCCTGATGACAGTCAGTGCTTTACCTGCGGCTCACCCGTTTTTAGGGAAAAAATAACTCGGTTTTCACAACATTGACTGAGAATTTTTGGATAGAAGTTTTAAGGAAGAGGAGAGACGTTTTTGCCCTGGCGTCGTTCATCTAGCCACTGCTGCAAAATAATTGCCGCTGCTTTCCGGTCAACTAAACCCTTGTTTCGGGAAAGGTCTATTCTCTGTTCTCTAAGCAGTTGTTCCGCCGCCACCGAAGTTAGACGTTCATCAGTAAATTCCACTGGCAAACCTAGGGCGGCTGATACCCGCGCCGCAAATTTCTTTACCTGGCGAGCTTGAAAGCCCAAGCTTCCGTTCATGGAATAGGGCAAACCCACAACTAGCACTTGAGCCTCCCGCTCTTTTACCAGTTCTCGTAATTGTTCAATGTCGTTGGCAAAAGAAGTACGCTCAATCGTAGTTAAACCTGTCGAGATCAAACCCGTTTTATCGCATCCAGCAACTCCGATACGTTTTTTACCTACGTCTAATCCTAGTGCCGATATTTGCTGCATTTGAAAGGAGTCCTGAGGCTGAGTTCTAATGGGGATCAGATGTTATCGGTCTTCTTAGCCGTTGCTATTAGTACCCTTTCCTACTTCCACCTCAGCGTTGGAACTCTACAGAGTTGCCAACCTCAAACATATCTTTAGCCCCGGTTTTTCTTTTCTATAGGCTCAGTAGGCTCAGTTGGAGGGATAACTTCCTGAGATAGGGAACTAGAGGTCGTTGAAATATCTGTTCTGGGAACGGTCTGGGAGGGATTCGACAACGACTGTAGCCAAGTCATGCGGCTAGGGATGGGAGTGCGTGCTGGCTTGAGTCCTTGGAGAACCTCTGATAGATGCAGTCCTTCTAAGGAAACTGGCTTGGCTTCTCGTAATTTGTGCCAGACGGAACGGGACATCAACAATGTGTGTTCAATCCGCTGCGCCCCTAGTTTTTCTAAATATTCTTCACGTTCTGGCTGGTAGTCCGCTGATGCAAGCTGCAAGCTTTGGGTAGGCAAATCCTGGACAATCCGAGCCATTTGAGATAGTAGTTCTGGATAGAGCCAGGTATAGGCAGGATGAACGGTTAGTTCAGCGCTATGGGGCTGAGAACCATCTCGGCACACTTGCAAGTTAAAGTAGCCGATTGCGGCTTTACGCTGTGGTTCAAAGACGTAGCCACTGATGATATCTGTATGACTAATCCACTGCTGGAGATTAGAAATGAAGGCGTTTAAAAATCCAATTTTGAAGTCTTGGATATGGCGGTCAAAGACTTGTCGTACCTGCGGCGGCATTGAGGCCGTGTCAAGCTGATAGAGCAATTGAGCGTCTGCATTGCTTACGGGCAGGAGATTTGGTAAATCTGGCTCATGATCTGCCAATCCTTGAAGCAGTTCTGGTGCGATCGCCCAATAGGTTAGTTGTGCTAAAGGCTGAAATCCATTCTGCCGATACAGTGCTAACGTTGATTTGCTGTGAATACTGACTTCTAACAACCAAGTTCGGGCTTCCCAGATTGTCTCGAAACAGTAACGCAGCAATTGGGAACCAATGTCCCCCAAGTTCTGGGTTTTTTCAGAGGGCTGAGTCTGAGGCTCAACCAGCACATGCTCAACGCGCCAAGTGCTACGCGTCCGATTGAATGGGGCAACCTGGATTAGTCCACGAATTTTTTGATTTTGTTCAGCAACATAGATGCGAAGGGCGTGCTGACAAGGATTGGGAAACCAACTTAAAATTTTTAAGGGGCCAAACCAGTTTTGCGCTTGTTGCAACTGACGCCCCAGCGACACTGAACAACTGTGGCTATTGCCATCAGATGCCTCTGTCACCAGTTGAGCGATCGCCTCCAAATCACGGTACTGGAGAGACCGGATCGCGTTCTTCGTGTTGTCTGGGAGAGGTGAATTCATGTTGAATAGAGATGCCATGAAGCCGACAGCTTTCTTGCAACTGAAAAGCTCGTTCTACACACAAGCGATTGTCAGCGACAATTCTACTGCTAATATCTTAACTATTTTCTTGAATCTCGCACCTTGCACCTCAGTTTACGGCTAGTACGTCCTTAGGGTAAGCAAGAGAGGGACTGTACCGTTTCTGGTTGTAAGGATATTGTTAGGGGGGGTAGGAGGAGAAATGATCAACAACTCTGATACAACCGAATTGATCTTAAAAGCGATCGCCAACGAAATCGTTTTACGAACATGAGCGAGAGTGACGGTAAAAGGGTTTAAGATGAATTGTTCATAAATATTTGTAAACTATTACACTATTAAAAATATCTCCGTCCATCTAGCTAGAAAGTTTTTTGTCCCATTCTTGAGATGCGACCCTTTCCCGGATTTTACTCCGGGGTTTTTACCGTGTTAGGAGTTTCTAATGCAGCAACTAGTCAAACTTGAACGCTCTTTCCTCATCGCCCATATTGTGTCCATGGTCTTCGGGCTGGCAGGGTTGTTAATCGTCCTCCCCCATCCAGAACTGATCGCTGGTTTATCTACCTTTGGGCAAACCTTATTCCAGTGGGGAATGGCTGGAGGTGGTGTGGTGTACATCATCTTTGGTGCGATCGCCGTGGCGATTTATGCCTACCGAACCCTAGGACTTTGGCACTGGCTCACATTCATGCTGCCCTCTGCTTGTATTTCCTTAGGAAGTGAATTGCTGGGTACCAGTACCGGCTTTCCTTTTGGAGAATACGGTTACTTGAGCGGTTTAGGTTACAAAGTTGCCGGTCTTGTCCCCTTTACCATTCCCCTATCCTGGTTTTACATGGGATTGGTTTCCTACCTGATTGCCCGTGCTGGTCTAAAAGTTGACCTTTACACCAATACCAAGTCGGGATGGTGGCGTCAGACTGGCGCAGTTATTTTGGGAAGCATCCTGCTGACCTCTTGGGACTTTGTACTCGATCCTGCTATGAGCCAAACAGCTTATCCGTTTTGGCATTACGGCGAAGTGGGAGCCTATTTTGGCACCCCGTTCCAAAACTTTGCGGGTTGGCTTGCCACAGGTATTGTTTTCATGACCGTAGCAGCCTTGTTGTGGAAAAAATCCCCGATTGCCCTGTCACGCCAGCAGTTAGGATTCCCTCTGGCGGTTTACTTTAGCAACATTGCCTTTGGGATCGTCTTAACTCTAGGAGGCACGGGAATCTGGATTCCCGTTGGCTTAGGGGTCTTACTAGGACTCGCTCCGGCGGCAGTATTGTGGTGGATGGCAGCATCAACACCGATGATAGCTGTCTCCAACCAAGTAGAAACTGAGACTCCTAACGGCTCCGTACCCATGGCACAAGTGGGAGCGATGCCTAAGTGAGCTGGATTCTCAGTGCCTTCAGTGGATTAGTAGGGCGAGCGTTGCCAGAGGCAGGGATTGGTGTTTTTGCGATCGCGTTGTTGCTCATCCAAACCCCAGCGGCATTGATTTTAATGTCTCGCCTACTGAAAGGCCCGCAGCGCCGCTCTCCCCTCCAGCCGCAATCTCCCAGCCTTGAACAGCTTGGTAGCGTCAGTGTTGTCGTTCCAACGCTCAACGAAGCCGAACGCATCACCCCGGCTCTGGAGGGGTTGAGTCGGCAAAGCTATGAAGTTAGGGAAATTATTATCGTTGATAGCCGCTCTCAAGATGGGACAAGAGAGCTGGTGAAGTCGGCGGCAGAAAAAGATCCCCGGTTTCGCCTCACAACGGATGATCCCTTACCCCCTGGCTGGGTAGGGCGTCCCTGGGCGTTGCACACGGGTTTTTTGCACAGTTCCCCAAAAAGCGAATGGATTTTGGGGATGGATGCTGATACTCAACCGAGTGCAGGCTTAATTGCTGGTTTGGTGAGAGCAGCTGAGGCAGAGCAGTTTGACCTGATTTCCCTTTCTCCCCAATTTATCCTTAAGTATCCAGGGGAGTGGTGGCTGCAACCTGCGCTCTTGATGACCTTGCTGTATCGCTTCGATCCGGCAGGCGTTACAGCTAATTCTCCTGAACGAGTGATGGCAAATGGACAGTGTTTTTTATGCCGTCGCCATGTTTTAAGCCAGTTAGAAGGCTACACCAGCGCTAAAGGATCTTTTTGTGACGATGTCACCTTAGCGCGGAATATTGCCGCTCAAGGCTTTAAGGTAGGCTTTTGGGATGGAGCAAAGGTGCTGAAGGTGCGGATGTATGAGGGAGCCGCAGAAACTTGGAAAGAGTGGGGGCGATCGCTTGACCTTAAAGATGCGGCGTCTACCGCCCAACAGTGGAGCGATCTTTGGCTACTGTTGAGCGTGCAAGGTCTACCCCTCCCCGTTACCGCCATCTTGCTCAGTTACCTGGCTCTAGGGTATGGTGCGCTTTCTTTAAGCGTAGCTGCGGGATTAAACCTATTCTTGCTACTGATCCGCTGTGCCTTGTTGTTTGCGATCGCACCATCCTACGACCGCACGCAAAGCCCCTCATCTGCCTCCTGGCTTTTCTGGCTTTCTCCCCTAGCAGACCCCTTAGCCGTCTTGCGGATTTTTCTTTCCACCTTCGGCAGACCTACCCAATGGCGCGGTCGCACCTATAATTCAGAGCCAGTCACCAAAAGTCGGTCGTCTTGACTTCACCGCTGTTGATTGGAAAAAACGCACAATAAAATAGTTCTCCTTTGCTCCTCTATGTGATTGAGGAATTAATGATAGGCGAGCAAATGGAGAATATAGGGGAGGGTCAAGAGTAAGAGATAAAACCCTCGCGATCGCGTTTTAAAGACAGCAGACTAGTCCTAAAAACTAGCTGTCCTCATCAGTATTATTGACCTGGTCTACCCGTTCGAGCTGCCAGAGAATCTGATTGCCCTCGCGACGAACGCGGGATACAATCCAGTTCCGCCAACCCCAGTGGTCGCCTCGGCTGGTAACAGCACTGGCATTGACATCCATCAAATCCGCAAGTTCGGAACTACTAATTAAGTAGCCTTCTCTGGCAATCTCATCCGCAATGTGTAGAGTTTCTACCAAATTACGAAGTTGAGCCACCCTAACTTCGCGCGGCAATTCATCCATCAAAACACTAGACGAAGAAGCAGATAAATCCATCATGGTCATATCAGAAGTAACGACGCTCTCGTGTACGGTTTTGTAAGCTAGCGTAGAAGTGGTATCTGGATCTGATACGCCTGCTACCGGAGGCATAGTAGCTGCCTTTAGCGATTCTGGCAAAGTCAGGGAAAATGGCTGTTCTAAGGGGAGAGGTTGACCCCCCGCAAAGGCACGGGCGATCGCATCGCAACGTTCATTGCCCTCATCGCCACTATGACCTCTAACATATTCCCAACTCACTAAATCTGAGTTAAGTTTATCAAGGGTTTCCCACAAGTCTTTGTTTAAAACAGGCTTACCCTGCGCTGTTTTCCATCCTTTTTTTTTCCACCCTTTTACCCACTGAGTCACTCCTTTTTTCAGATATTCGCTGTCTGTGTATAGGGTGATGGATTCGCTTTGTGCCGAGGCGGCAAAGACTTTCAACGCCGCGATCGCGGCTTGCATTTCCATGCGGTTATTTGTGCTAGGAGTTTCAGCCCCCCCCATTTCATACACAGAACCATCTTTGAAATAGATCACCGTACCCCAACCCCCAGGGCCGGGATTACCACTGCAGGCTCCATCGGTATAAATAGATTGAATTTGGCGCATATAAGACATATTTTTAGTCACTAGTCATTAGTTAGTTGTTTAGGGTTCATAACTTAAAAACGCTGGAAGCGTGAATATCCTCCCATCGCCGATCTGTGGTTACTAGAAATTACATTAAGGTTTTGCTCGCACCTGTCTAGTTTAGAGGAATTAGATAGTACATTAGTTCTGTAAGAGAATTAGCTCGTCTTCAGCCGACAGTAAATTTTATGCCTAGCGGCTGAAAAAGCCAACATTGGAGCAACGGCATTCACTTTTGCCGCGAGAACTCATTACCTGAATGCCCGCTCTTCTGCGATATCGTGACATAGCATCTTCACCCGTGTCGATTAAAATCGCATTTGCTGAGGTCATGGGTAGACGACCGCAGCCCGATCAATTGCACATTTCTCCGGCACCGTTACTGTGAGTTACGAACCCCTACATCACAAATATCGCCCTCAAACCTTTGCCAACTTGGTAGGGCAAGAGGCGATCGCCACAACACTGACCAACGCGATTCGGACAGAACGGATTGCCCCTGCTTATTTATTCACAGGGCCACGAGGAACGGGGAAGACTTCCAGTGCGCGAATTTTAGCAAAATCGCTCAATTGCTTAGAAAGTGCTACCCCAACAGAATACCCCTGTGGCAGATGTGAAGTTTGTCGCCATGTCGCCGGGGGTTCCGCCCTAGATGTAATTGAGATTGACGCGGCGAGCAATACAGGTGTCGATAATATGCGAGAGCTGATCGAACGTGCCCAATTTGCCCCCGTGCAGTGCCGCTACAAAGTATATGTGGTTGATGAATGCCACATGCTCAGTCCGGCGGCGTTCAATGCCTTGCTTAAAACCCTAGAAGAACCCCCGGCTCGTATTGTTTTTGTCTTAGCCACCACAGACCCGCAACGGGTATTACCTACGATTATTTCTCGCTGTCAGCGATTTGATTTTCGCCGCATTCCCTTAGCACCGATGGTGTCTCATTTGGAAGCGATCGCTTCTAAAGAAAATATCGATATTAGCAGTGAGGCTGTGACCTTAGTTGCACAAGTGTCTCAGGGAGGGCTGCGGGACGCAGAGAGCCTGCTGGATCAACTGAGCTTGCTATCCGGTCAGATCACAGTTGAGCGCGTCTGGGACTTAGTAGGGGCAGTGCCAGAGCAGGATTTAATAGGGTTGCTAGAGGCGATCGCTACTTCCAAAGCAGAAGATCTGCTCGATCGGTGTCGAGCAATTTTAAATCGCGGTCGAGAACCCCTAGTAGTTCTACAAAATCTTGCCGGGTTCTACCGGGATTTACTGATCGCCAAAACTGCTCCTAGTCGCGATGACTTAGTGGCGTTGACTTCTCAAACCTGGAAAGCGCTGGGTGAATTTGCTCAGCAAATTGACATCAACATAATTTTGGCAGGTCAACAGCACCTCAAAAATAGCGAAGCGCAAATCAAAAATACTACCCAACCGCGCCTATGGCTGGAAGTTACCCTACTGGGTTTGTTGCCCTCTGCACTGAGTACTCAAAGCTCAGAGCCAATGACACCCCGCCTAGCGGCAACGGAGCCACGCTCAACGATTAAGGAAGTTTCTCCGCCTGTTCCCCCACTTCCCCAAAAGACGGCACCCCCGACTCCTTCGCCACAAGAAACATCATCCGCCGCCGCTAGTCATGCCACTAGCAATGGTGGCTTCTCGCCTCCCCAAGAGCAAGAACCCGCTGTTACGACCAATCCAGACCCTGAAGAACCCGCGTCTGTAGGTGCCCAACCTGTGACAAAAAGCATAGCTGATGCCCCGTCAGAAAGCCTAGAGCAGGTTTGGCAGCAGGTTATTGAGCATCTTCAACCTTTCTCTGCACAAGCTTTACTACGTCAGCAATGTCACTTGATTGGGTTTGATGGTTCTGTTGCCCGTGTTGGTATTAGTTCTCAACCCTTGCTGAAGCTTGCTCAGGGTAAATTAGCCAATATTGAAGCCGCATTTGCAGCGGTCTATCATTCTCCAGTCAAGGTCGTCTGGCAAATTATCAATACTTCTGTTTCTAGGAAAACTTCTGCACCCGAATCAGTTCCCCAACCTTCATCACCCGCGCCCAAGCCACCGCCTCAGCCATCAGCGCCAACTCCCCCTCCCCCTGCTTCTCAGGAAGTATCAATACCACCTGAAGAAACTCCGGTTTTTGAAAAGCCTGTGTCTTCTAAACCGCCTGCTCCCCTGCCAGTAGAAGCTGCTCGTCATCCAGCAATAAGCGCAATTCCGGCTCCTGAACTGCCCATATCTAGTGGAGAGGAAGTAGAAATAGAGATTGATGGGGGAGAAGTAGCGATCGCGCTCTCAGCCCTCAAGCAGTTTTTTGAGGGAGAGATCATTGAGCTAGACGATGACACCGAACAGAGCGAACCGAAAATTATTGAGCCACAGCCGCCCTCAGTTATTCTGGACACTTCCTCCAATGGGCACTGGGACGCAGCATTAGATGCATCCCTAGATGATGAAGAAGATCTTATTGAGCCACAGCCGTCCTCAGTTATCCTGGACGCTTCCTTCAATGGGCACTGGGACGCAGCATTAGATGCTTCCCTAGACGACGATGATGAAGATCTGCCGTTTTAAGAATTTCTCCGCCTACCTGATCCGATGAAAGCTTCTGGGGGTAGCGATCGCCAAAACTGCCATGAATTTTGACTTTGTTGCGAAGCCAAGAGCTTTAATATTCGGATGGCGAAGTAGTTTATGGCTAAATTGCTGTTGAGATAATTTTGTCCATTAACAATTAGCCAAAGCGCCATCAATCGCTGAACTTAAGGCTTTCTTCGCTGTTGCCTTGGTGGACTGTTTTGACCCACTTCAACCGCTTAGGGCGGACGGAAATCCGTGCGGTGGTTCCTGCCATTACTAGCATCCAGTGGAGCATGTAAAAGGTGCCACGGAGGGTTTGTAAGCAGGTGATCAGAAATTCTGCGGGACGCATTCTGGGATTCTCGCTGGTGCGGCGTATACCGATAAACATGCCCCAAGTCACCAAAGAGAGGAAGAGGGTGGTTAAAGGGCTGAAGACGGGTAGGCGATGGCGAGAGATTGCCATTAACACATCTGGAATAGCAGCCGCAGGTAATAGGTACTGGATGAGCAGGAAGGTGAACAAATCTAGGCTTTTTAGCGTTCCCATACGGTTACTGGCAATCAGCCGCCAGTAGTCGAGGTAGCGTTGATAGCCACCTTCTGCCCAACGATTACGCTGATGCCAAAGTGCTAAAGCACGGGTGACACCTTCTTCTTCCACGGCTGGGAAGCTGAGAAAGCCGATATCCCAATGATCGAGATGCAGGCGTAAGGTTAAATCCAAGTCGTCGGTAATCGTTTCTTCATTCCATCCCCCACAACTCTCTAGCGCCGAACGGCGGACAAACTGACCGTTACCGCGCAGTTCTCCAATTCCACCAACGGCAATGCGTTGCTGCTGAAAGTAGCTATCGACTGCCATTTCTGCCATTTGACCTTTTGTCCAAAAGTTCAAGGAGGCGTTGGCGATCGCTTTACGTACCTGTACCGCTCCGACTTGCGGATTTTCAAACAACGGCAGCACTCGCCGGAGCAAATCCTTCGGTACTGAGGCATCGGCATCAAACACCGCCACAAAATCCCCTTTGGTTAAGGGTAAAACTTGATTTAGTGCCCCAGATTTGCCACCTCCGGCATCAGCCCCACGGTGCAAGACCTTAAGTTGGTCGTACTCCTTAGCTAATCTGTTTAGTACTTGTGGTGTTCGGTCGGTGCTGTAGTCATCAATCACCCAGAGTTCATACCGATTTTCTGGATAGTCCAACTCGCACAGCGTCCTGACCAATTTGCTAATCACCGCTTCTTCATTTTTGGCGGATACCAGCAGCGAGACAAAGGGATAGTCGGCTTCTGTTGCTGCGGTTAAGGATGCTGGGGACTTCAACGGTTGAGCAAATAATATCCGTGTTGCCTGAATGCCCACCAGTGCGGTTAAGCTCCAAACTACCCAGGAACCCCAAGACAGCAGATGCAAAGCAATCGTACCGCCCCAGACTAAGGTCAATGTCAAAGCCGCTTTGCGTCGGCGTCCTTCCAATCCTTGGAAAAAGTAGGCATTTTCAAAGTCCTCGTCGTCTGAGTCAGAAAAGTCAGACAACAGAGAGCTAATCGGGTCAAGTTCGTTGTAAGAATCGTGTTCTGGCCAGGGGTTGTCCGGCATAAGCTACTTGATTCACCCATCAATACTGATCAACGCTTTTTAAGAAACCAGGAGTTCACGCAACACTAGACTGAGGATGATGGTGCCGCTACTTTTTCGCCTTTACAAATCGTTTGAGTTGTCAGGCTGGCTGTCGAGGTAGCTCTTCAGTACAGTAGTGGCTTTCATCCCCCAATGTCTTGGTGCAGATACCCTAGGGCGATCGCTGCCTTAGAGCGCTTACTAGCGCTGTTTTTCGGTGTAATCGCTCCTAGCTTCCTTTAAAAGCAAGTGCAGCCTTATTGTATCTGAGTTGCTTCAGGGACTGTTAAGCTTTTTATACTTAAAGCAGCTTTTCTTAAAAATCAAACAAAGATTTTTTTCAAAGATTAAAGGTGTTTGACTTTTGTATATGGTGACTTCTTTGATAGCCACGGCAATTTGGGGTTTGGGTGCGATTCTCTGGGTAGAACTGGTGCGAGACTTCTATCACGTTTTGTCTCATTACTGGACACCTCTTTATCGCCTCCATTCCTGGCATCATCGGGTATTCCGTCCTGATTTAATGCCAGTGAGCGATCGCATTTATCGACAAGCCCACTGGCGGAATGATGTTCCTGAAGCCTTGGTGATGCTGCTGTTGAGTTTTGTCGTGTGGGGAATAGCCCATTTCCGGGCACCAGAACAGCAGTGGGTTGCCTTGACGGGTTCTCTCTACACTCTGACTTTTTTGATCAGTGCGATCGCGCGGGGAAGTGGTCTCAAGTGGATGGATGAAGCCACCGACTTAACCCATAGACCTGGATCTTTCCTGAACCCGCCCTCCCAATGGACTATTAATCGCACTTACCACTGGCGGCACCACTTTGACAATCAAAAAGCATATTATTGCGGTACGTTGACATTGGTAGACAAGTTTATGGGAACTGCACTTTCCCTGAAAGGAAAAACCGTCGCCGTTACTGGAGCATCCGGAACCTTAGGGAGGGAGCTACTGCTTGCCCTTCACAACCGAGGCGCAAAAGTTATTGCCCTCACCTCCAAAGACCAAAGTATTGCCTTAACAGTCAAGGGTGAAAGCCTGACGATCAAAACGCTCTCCTGGCAAGTCGGCAAGGAATCAGATTTGGCAGTGCCGCTTGAGAAGGTTGATATTTTAATTCTCAATCACGGCATTAATGTACATGAGGAGCGCACGGCAGAAGCGATCGCTAAATCCTACGAAGTCAACACCTTTTCCAGTTGGCGGCTGTTGGAACTCTTTCTCTCTACCGTCTGCACTAATGAAGATATTGCTCGCAAAGAAGTTTGGGTCAACACCTCAGAAGCGGAAGTCAATCCCGCCTTTAGCCCTTTATACGAGCTGAGCAAGCGGACACTGGGGGATTTAGTGACCCTACGGCGTCTTGATGCTCCCTGTGTCATTCGTAAGCTCATTCTCGGCCCCTTTAAGAGCAATCTCAATCCGGTGGGAGTGATGTCAGCCCCAAAGGTGGCGAAGCAAATCGTCAATCTTGCCACTCGCGATGTTCGTAACATCATCGTGACGATTAATCCGCTGACCTTTATCACCTACCCCATCAAAGAATTTTGCCTCAGCACCTACTTCAAATTTTTTAGCCGTCGTCCAGACTGCGCTCAAACTCTCCCCACTCCGGAGACATCGGTAACAAAGGTAAGTCCTGCCTCAAAAGTGGGTTGAGCATTCTGATTTGAAAAAGGAACTGAGGATTAGTAATTGAGGGGTGGTAATTGGGAAAGATAAATCAGGGTAGGTTGAAAATAACTAGGTGAAAACCGATGTTGTTGGTAAAACCTGTCCTGACTACAGATCACGCGCGAGTGTATCTAGTTGAAACTAAACTAGATTCAACCCGTTGCTCCACCCGGCATAAATTGTTCAGCAAGAGCGGCTGTTTTTTCAGAAGAGCCTAAAATCACTGATAAGTTCATCTGGATTGACAGCCTCAACCTAAGCCGTTTTGTCTTACTGAACTTTCTGACCGGAGAGAGTTTTGTCTGCCCAATCAGCGGAAATTGAGGAATATACCAAGCATGTCTATTGAAAAACTTCAGCCTGCTGAAAAAGGAGCTGTCGGCGTTTATATGCCTTACTACCAAGGCGCAAAACGCAATATGTTACCCCTGGCAATTAGCCTCTACCAACAGGGATCTCTAGAGGGTCAGCGCCGTATCGAAGGGGGCGATAGCATTCCTTTTGTAGCGACCTGGTTTGTCTCGAACCTGCCAGCGGAGTTAACCCGCTGTCGGTTGCAGTTTGATGGAAATGCAGAACTGAGTTATGAGGTAACGCTGGCAAATTCTGAGTTTATTAATTACTTAATAGAAGTAATCATGAACTTCAGGCGATCGCGTCTGACAGATTTTTCTCAAGGGTTTTACCGCCGGCTGTTACGCATTGATGATTAAGCACTAGTTGAAATTCATAGGAGTGAACGGCGTGGTGAAATCTGCCAAATATTTGCTGGTTGGGTCAACACAAGCCTATAGCGGCAAATCAGCAACAATTTTAGGCATCGCTCATCAGCTAAAAGAAAAAGGAGTCGATGTCACCTACGGCAAACCCCTAGGAACTGGCCTAAATGTTAGTCAGCCAGAAGCGGTAGAAGCAGATGTTCGGTTCATGACAGATGCACTTAAACTGTCGGAAGAGTCGGTGCGCCCTCCTCTACTGTCTCTGGATGCGGAGACAGTTGCCAAGCGCTTGCAGGGGGAAGACACCACTAAATACTGTTCCTTGCTAGAGCAGTATTATCCGACGCAGGACAGTGAGTTAGTGTTATTGGAAGGGCCGGGTAGTTTAGTAGAAGGCAGTCTGTTTGATTTGTCTTTGTTGCAGATAGCAGAGGTTGTGGATGCAGCAGTGTTGCTGGTTGCCCGCTTTCACCCAGTGTTTTTAACTGATGGATTGTTGTTTGCCAAGCAACATTTAGGCGATCGCTTACTGGGGGTATTAATCAATGACATCCCTAGCCAACAGATTGAAGCCGTACAAACAACGATGCAGCCGTTTCTGGAGCGCCAAGGCATTTCTATTTTGGGAATGCTGCCGCGCAGTGCTTTGTTACGCAGTGTCAGCGTGCGGGAACTGGCACACCAACTACAAGCAGAAGTCCTTTGTCGCTCTGATCGATTGGACTTGATGGTGGAAAGTTTGACGATTGGGGCAATGAATGTCAACTCAGCGCTGAAGTACTTCCGCAAAGCCACCAATATGGCAGTGGTAACGGGAGGCGATCGCACCGACATCCAACTTGCTGCTCTGGAAACCTCCACTCAGTGCCTTATCCTTACCGGACACCTACCACCGCAACCGTTCATTCTGCAACGTGCAGAAGATTTGGAAATTCCTATTTTGTCAGTGGATCTTGACACTCTGACAACGGTAGAAATCGTTGACCGTGCCTTTGGTCAGGTACGCCTGCAAGAACCGATCAAGATGCAGTGTATCCAGCAACTTATGACTGAACACTTCGACATTGAGCGGTTAATGCACCAACTAGGGTTGGAACCAGCCATGACGGTGTAGGAAAGTTGGGAGCAAGGGGAGCAGGGGAGCAGGGGAGCAGGGGAGCAGGGGAGCAGGGGAGCGGGGAGCAGGGGAGAGAAAGAGAACCAATAACCCCTTTCACCCTTCATACTTCACCCTTCATACTTCACCCTTCATACTTCATACTTTCTCCCCTACTCACCGACTCAGTTCATAGTTACGGTACATCGGAAAGATTACCATCAGGAAGATTACTGACTGAGCGTTGTAGGGATGACAGCGAACGGTTGTAGTTCAAAATTGCATTGAGTAGGTTAACTTGGGCGCGGGTTAGTTCTGTTTGGGTGGCAATCACGTCAGTCTGAGTTCCAACGCCTGCTTGGAAGCGTAAACGCGCTAGTCGCAGACTCTCTTCTGCCTGGGTGACGGCTAAAGAGGCAGTCTGAATATTTTCCTGATTAGCCTGTAAGTTGTAATAGGCTTGTTCCACGTCCAAACGGATTTGGTCGCGCTGGTCGGCAAAACGAGCTTCGGCGATCGCAATATTTTTTTCTTCCTGCCTCGCTCTTGCTCTCGCTGCGCCCCCATCAAAGAAGTTCCACAGTAGTCTTGCTCCCAGCCTGAAGCTATCCACTGGTCCGTTGTCGTCACTAATTAAGGCTTGAATGTTATAGCTAGAAAACACACTGGCTTGTGGTCTAGTAGCAGATAGGGCAATCTGCCGCTGTTGCTGGTTGATCTCTCGCTGGACTAACTGCTGCTCTAACTCCGCACGATTTCTGTAGGCAAGGACAATGCTCTCTTCAAGCGCCAGTTCCCAGACACCTGCAACTTCAATGGGATCTGCTGCTGTCACCTCAACGAACTGGGCGAGATTTAATGATTCTACAAGCTGACGGCGGGTAATTTGTAGTTGAGCTGAGGCGTTGGTCAAATCTTGCCTATTATTGGCTAACTCAACCTGCGCCCGCAGGACGTCAAAGCGTGTTCCTAACCCTGCCTCTTCTAGTAGCTCTGCATCTCGAAGACTTCTAGCCGCTTCACTTACCGACGCTTGGGCAATACGTACTTGTTCGTCGGATTGTTGCAAGTCGTAGTAATCATTGGAAACATCAAGGCGCAGTTGCTCAGAGAGCCGTTCCACTTCCAACTGCTGCAAACGGACTCCTGCCTCAGCGGCGCGGATAGCTGCCGGACGCCGTCCTGCGGTATAGAGGTCATAGTTCAATTCCAACCCTGCACCTAAGGTTGTTCGCACTGAATCTTGGTCAGCCCCTACCCCGAATACTGGATCGATTTGTCCCAAGCTGGTACCGCTACCAGAATCAACTCGCGTGAGATCTACACTGGTGCCAACGTCTGGGTATCGCTCGGCTTGGGCTTCTCGTAAGCTGAGACGAGCGCGCTCTAATGTCAGTTCGGCAACTTGTAAGTCTCGATTATTTCGCCGTGCCAGTTCCAGTGCTTGCTCTAAGGTAATAGGTTGGACAACTTCAACGTCTACCTCCTCCGGTATCGTAGGAAAGGCTAGAGGGTTAGAAGCCGGACTAAGCAACTCCAGCGATCCCGGTTCTACAGGAGCTACGGGTCTTGGGGTATCTTCAACGGCTGGCAATTGACTAACATTAGGCGTGCGGCGATCGCTTGGGTTACCTTGTCCAACGACAGCACCAGAGCGAGGTAAATCAGAAGGACGATCTGCCGCCGTCATCGATGTTGGCTCTGAGGGGTTTTCTCTATCTTGTTTTTTTACAGTCCGTTGTTGTTCTGGTTGATGCTCATTTGAGCTATCTTGGGTGTCCGCAGTAATTTTCTCTACCGCTGCTTGAGATTCCGCCGCTACCTCTAACGTCAGCTCAGCTTTGTTTTCCCTGAGACGACGGAGAATTTCCTCTGGTAATAATCGGGCATTGGCATTGAGCGTTTGGCGTTTGGGAAGAGGAAACATCAAGGGGGAGACGCGATGAAAAGGAGAGTAAAGAATTCTCCTGATCTGCGCCTGTGTTCCTAAACTTTCCTCGTTTCCACCTTCATCTAAATTACCGGGATACTGCGCCTGCGATCGCAGAGTTTGTGAAGCACCGGGTTCTACAAAGTTGAAGGCGATCGCACTTGCGATACTGACAGCCAAGAAATGACGAAAAGTTGCCATAATTTTTGCAATTTGGTCTGTAGTCTCAGAAACCTTATCTCTAAAGCGCAATGTTTCAGCCACTTGTCACAATAGTGGTTAACTAGAAACCTTGGCAAATAAAAAAATCGTTAGATCGTTAGTCTAGGTTGTCATTGTCTAGTTGGCGGCTTGTTACTCGCCCCTTGCCCCTGAGCCGTCGAAGAAACTTTTTCCTCCCAAGAAAGCTGCTCTTGGAGCCAGGAAATCTCCGATTGGAGGACGCGGAAAAATCTTTGGCGGACGGCTTCTTGATAGTGATCGCTCATGAGCGGATGTTCGGCTTCCACACTTTCTAGGCGTAGCCGACAGACACTTAATCGCTGTTCTAGTAACTTCAATCGATTTGTCGGTTCCAAATGGCTGAAGAAAAAAAACTTAATTACAAAACGAGAGCGACTGTTAACCCAACTTTCATGGGGATGTTGTAGCATCTCTTGGTGCCACTGCTGACGCCCTTTTTCCGTAATCTGGTAAGTTTTCCGAGTTGGGCCTGCATTGTCCTCCTCAAGCACTGAGGTTGCCGTAATTGCCCCTTTTTCCTCTAAACGCTTTAATAACGGGTAAATTGCGCCATAGTTTACACTGATGCAACTACTCATAAAGAGTTCGAGTTGTTGCTTTAGGCGATAACCATGTAGGGGTTGACATTGCAGTAAACCTAAAGTAGCAAGTTCAAGCATTTATACCGGGCTGATATATTATCGAAATATATTATTATGTGTGTCCAGCTGGCAACAGTTTGATTAGAGTTCCGAACAGTAAAAGGCAACAGTTAAGCTATTAACTCTACTGACCGGGGAAAGTTCAATGATTAAAGTTGGTGCTTTACCATCCGGCAAGTCGCTGGGTGCCACGCTTTTTCTTCTCATTCTCACAAGTGCCTGTAGTCGTGGCGAACCACCTCTAGGGGCGGGGGCCCCACAAGGTGTCCCCGTCAAACTGGCATCGGTGGAGACAACTACTGTAGAAGAATCTTCCGAGTTTGTTGGTACCCTGGAAGCCGAGCAGTCGGTGGTGCTGCGACCGGAAACCGATGGGCGGGTCAGTCGCATCTATGTATCCTCTGGTAGTAATGTGGCGGAGGGAACGCCGATTTTGCAACTTCGCCCCGATAAAGGTCGAGCAGAAGTTGGGGGAGCGATCGCTAATGTCAGTGCAGCAAGAGCAGCACGAGATAACTCCCAGGCACAACTGCGGGCGATTGAGGCAGAACGGGCAAGTGCCGTCGCCGATCTAGCATTGCAAAACGATCAGTATGGGCGAATTTCTCGGCTGGTATCGCAAGGAGCATTAGCAAGGCAACAACTTGACCAGGTTAGACGCGATCGCGATGCGGCTCGTGCTGCCCTCAATGCCACCGACCAGCGGATTCAGGCGGCGAGAGCCAGTTTAGATCAAGCAAACGCGACCCTCCAGCAATCTCAGGCAAATGCCGATCTCGCCAGAGAAGAGTTACAAGAAACCCAAGTCACTGCCCCAATTGCTGGTGTGGTGGGAGATATTACCGCTGATATTGGAGATTACGTTAAGGCTGGGGACACTCTGACGACCATTATTCAGAACCAAGCGCTCAACTTACGCCTCGCGATTCCCGTTGAGCGATCGTCCCAACTGCGATCAGGACTTCCTGTACAGTTAGTGGGTTCTGACAATGAAGAACGCATGGCCACAGGTCGGATTAGCTTTGTTGCACCTCAAGTCAGTGCTGGTTCTCAATCAATTTTAGCGAAGGCAAATTTTCCTAATCCAGAAGGGCAGTTGCGTAGCGGTCAATTTGTCCGCGCCAAAATCATTTGGAATCGTCGTCCGAACAGTGTTGTCGTACCAACAACCGCCGTGATTTTTCAGGGTGAGGAACGCTATGTGTATGTGGCAGAAGACCCAGAAAAACTGGTGGCTCGTCGTCAGGTTGTGGAGTTGGGATTGATACAAGGCGATCGCGCCGAAGTCCAACAAGGGCTAAAAGGGGACGAGAGGATTATTGTTTCTGGTACCCAAAAACTATCTGATGGGGCACCTATTCTCCCCCTTGAGGAGGAAGACAAAGTTAGTCAACAGTCTCAAAGTAAATAGATTCCGCTCTTTTATCTCATCTCTACTTCCAACGGCAAAGGTTGGTTACTAGTCTTTATGGCAGCTTGAGGTAAAGTTGTTGGTTTTCAGTTTTTAGATGGAGGCCGTTGTCACGATCGCTAACCAGTAAAACCAAGCACTAACAACTGACTAAAAACCAACCCCATGTTTACCAACTTCTTCATTAAGCGCCCAGTCTTTGCCTCCGTCTGCTCCTTACTGATTGTCTTGATCGGGTTGGTAAGTTATGTCAGCTTGCCCGTGCAGGAATATCCTGACATTGACCCACCAGTGGTGAGCGTGACAACGGTTTACCCCGGAGCCAACCCGCTGCTAGTGGAAACGGAAGTGACCGAAGTTTTAGAAGCGGAAATTAACGGGGTGGAAGGAATTAAAACCCTCACTTCTGAGAGTCGAGAATCCGTTAGTGCGATTACCATTCAGTTTGATTTAGAGCGCGATACAGAAGTTGCCGCTCAAGATGTGCGATCGCGAGTTTCCCGTGTTGTTGGCGAGTTGCCTTCCGATGCCGAAGCCCCAATTGTCAGTAAGCAATCAGCAGACTCTTCACCGATTATTTGGTTCGCGCTGTACGGGGAAAAACTCACAACCCTGGAACTAAGTGCCTATGCAGATCAGACAGTCGTAGACGCTCTGGAAACCGTATCCGGTGTTAGCAGCGTGATTATCGGTGGCGAGCGTCGCTATGCAATGCGGCTGTGGATCGATCCCCAAAAGTTGGCAGCCCGCAACCTGACTATCCTTGATGTTGAGCAAGCACTACGCTCAGAAAATGTTGAAATTCCTAGTGGATTAATCGAAGGCGATCGCTCGGAGTATTCGGTTCGCACGCTAGGACGGTTGCAGACGCCAGAAGAGTACGAAGATCTAGTGATCAAGCGTAGCGAAGATGGCACGCAAGTCACGTTTAAGGAAGTAGGTTATGCCGAACTAGGAGCAGAAAACGAGCGCTCTTTCGTGCGGTTTAAGGGTCAACCCGCTGTCGGTTTAGGCATCGTGAAAATTTCTGGCGCTAACACCTTAGAAGTAGCTGAAGGTGTCAAAGCGCGGATGGCACAGCTTTCTCAAAACTTTCCCGAAGGCATGGAGTACGCCCTTGCCTTTGATAGTTCTGAGTTTGTCGAGTTGGCAATTCAGGAAGTGTGGAGTTCGCTATTTATAGCGATCGCCTTAGTCATTCTGGTAATTTTTCTCTTCCTTCAAGACTGGCGTTCCACCCTGATTCCCGCCATTACGATTCCCATTTCCTTGATTGGTGCCTTTGCCATCATGAACTTTGGGAATTTTTCCATCAACACCCTTACCTTATTTGCCCTCACCCTTTCTACAGGGTTGGTGGTGGATGACACTATCGTTGTTCTAGAAAATATTGTCCGCTACATCGAAGAAAAAAATCTCCCTCCCTTTCAAGCCGCTATAGAAGGGGTGGGAGAAGTGGTCTTTGCCGTTATTGCCACAACCGTTGTCTTAGTTGCGGTTTTCCTCCCAGTTGGGCTATCTGGCGGGACGACGGGACGGTTGTTTACAGAATTTGCCCTCACCCTTGCAGGAGCAGTCGTCTTTTCCTCCTTCGTGGCCTTGACCCTTGCCCCAGCCCTATCAGCGCGTATCCTGCGGCGGGAAAAAAGTGCTGGGATTCCCGGACTCGGCTGGGTACTGGGATACATTGACCGGGGGATCAATCGCAGCCTAGATTTCTATAGTTGGTCGCTGCGACACTTAATGTCTTTTAAAGGCTTTGTTGCCGGAGGATTTTTCCTCTGCCTTGCCCTAGCGGTTGTTTTATTCCGCTTACTTCCTGTCGCCTTTTTGCCTACCGAAGACCGGGGAGCCGTGTTTACGATTGTTCGCGCCCCCGAAGGAGTAACAATTGACTACACCGATGAGGTGATGGAGCAAGTGGAAACGGCATATAGCCAAGTGCCAGAAGTGCAAAGCTACTTCACCGTTGGAGCCTTAGCGCAGGCAGGACCAGGGCAGGTCAATCAGGGCATTGCCTTTGTCAAACTCAAGCCTTGGTCAGAACGCACCGAGCCGCAACAAGCCCAAGAAGCGATCGTCGGGCAGTTGTTTGGGCGTCTTTCTCAGATTACTGATGCGATCGTTTTGCCGATTAATCCCCCCTCTCTGCCAGGTGCTGGATTCTCTCAGCCCGTGCAATTCGTACTGCAAGGCACCGATTTAGAAAATCTTGCCGAGGCGTCAAATAACTTAGCGAATCGAGCGCGACAGTTACCGCAGTTAGTCAATATTGATTCTGATTTAAAGCTCAATAAACCGGAACTGATTGCAACGATTGACCGCCGTCGTGCGGCTGATTTAGGCGTCTCGGTGCAAAATATTTCCCGGACGTTACAGATTTTGCTAGGAGGGCAGGAGATTACAGAATATAGCCAGGGTAACAAACTCTATGAAGTTGTTGTCCAGGCACAAGACTCGTTCCGTCGCAGTCCAGAAGATATCCGGACGTTATATGTTCGTGCCTCCTCTGGGGAAATGGTGCCGTTGAGCAATCTCGTTACTATTACCCCATCAACTAGTCCTCCTTCTATCAAGCACTTCAACCGCTCCCGTGCTGCAATGATTGAAGGCAGTCCGGCACCGGGGACGAGTTTAGGTGAGGCGCTGGATGCGTTGGAGAGTTTGGCAAAGGAGGTCTTACCTGCTGGTATTCGTACGACTTTAGCAGGAACTTCTTTGGAATTTAGAGAAGCGGGTCAAGCGATTTTTTACATCTTTGGTCTTGCTGTGGCGTTCATTTTCCTGGTTCTTGCTGCCCAGTTTGAAAGCTACATTGATCCCTTGGTGGTGCTATTAGCTGTTCCCTTATCGCTTTTGGGTGCTTTTGGAGCCTTGTTGTTACGCGGTTTGGAGTTAAATATCTACAGTCAGATTGGTCTAATTATGTTGATTGGTCTGGCAACGAAAAACTCAATTTTGATTGTTGAATTTGCCAATCAGGTGCGGGAAACAGGACGTTCGACGCGAAAAGCAGCGATTGATGCTGGAGTAATCCGCTTCCGACCGATTTTGATGACGGCGTTTTCTACGATCTTTGGTTTGTTACCCTTGGCGTTTGCGTCTGGTGCGGGGGCGGCTAGCCGCATTTCTCTAGGGATGGCGGTTGTCGGAGGGATGCTTGTCTCAACTTTGTTGACTCTCTACGTCGTGCCAGTGTTTTACGTTATTTCAGAGAAGGCGGTATCTCGCCTGTTAAGGAGACGCCGCAATCATCAGGAGACAGAAGCGGATTAGTCGCTGGGGACTTTGAACCGTAAAGATAAGTAGTAGGAAAGTTTTAAGGTTGCTAGGGTGAGGAACGTAGAAATCAACTGCTGATGACAGAGAAGCTTTTTTCTTTACCTATTGGGTGTAGTCTCCGGCGTGCTACGGCTCAGGATATTTGGTCGATTCGCAAGTTAGTTCTGTCGGCGAAACTCGATCCTACTCAGTTGCGCTGGCCGCAGTTTTGGGTAATTGAATGTGAGGGGGAAGTGGTGGCGTGTGGACAGTTACGCAGCTTTTCTAGGGCGCAGGAATTGGGAAGCTTGGTAGTAGCAAAGCCTTGGCGCGATCGCGGTTTGGGTGCGTTTCTCACTGGGCACTTAATTGAGCAACACACTCAGCCGCTTTATTTAGAATGTTTGGGCGAAAAGTTAGCGCAATTTTATCGCTCTTTTGGTTTTGTGCCTGTCTCTTGGAAGAAGTTACCGCGATCGCTTAAATTTAAGTTCGGTATCTCTCAGCTCGCTAAAGTATTATTCCGCCTGCCTGTGGAGATTATGCAGTATCAAGGGGGGAAGTGAGAGCAAGGCGATCGCGCAACATCCTCTTTAACTTTGACGAGCCTGCAACCAAGCAGCAAGATCTGCGGCTTCCGAGAAATCCAACAGCGCCTCGCCCAAGTCTTCTAGTTCTGGCGTCGTTAGCCCTCGAATTTGGGCTTCTAGTTCCGGCTCAAGTTTACCAATTCGGCGTGTTAGCAGGCGCATGGTATATGTTAGTGCCTCTTCTTGCTTGCCTTCTTGCAAAATTTCTTGATAAATCACAGATTCACGCATAATTCCCTCCATAAAAATTCGTTTAATTAACTCTTTTTTGAACCGTAAACCTGCTAGCAGTTGAATACAGTTGGAAATTACCTGCCGTTGTGACGGTTCCTCTATTTTATCGACTGCTTCTGCCACGCGACCGAGAAGTTGGGTTGTATCTTCAGCCGCGCAAAGGGTTGCGAGTGGTAGCAATGCTGCTTCTTGGAGTAATAGTTCGGGGTCTTGCTCCCACATACGGATGACGTTATAACGATGCTGTGTTCCTTCGAGCTGAAATTGACTCTCTACTTCAGCCGCCGCACGGGAGTATTTGAGCAGGATAAGGAACTGCGTTATGGGTAACTGATAGCTGCGGTGCAGTCTTACCCAATAATCCAGCATTCGTAGGGGTAAGGGAGGATTTGTTTCGCCTCTTACTTGAAATTCAATCTGTAGTAGCCGTTGTTCTTGAGGCAGGTAAGCGACAAAATCAGCACGGACTGGCTCTATGCTTAGTTCAGTTTTTATGACTTCTACAGACTCAGGAGTTGAACCTAACAACCAGGTTGTAAAGCGTTCTGGGTAGGTTTCTGATAGATACTTGCAGGTATTGTCAAAGGACATAGTAATTCAGAAGAGATGACACCCCGTTGGCAAGATTAAGAAATGGCGATCGCCACTTTTATGCCAATAATTCATTGACTGCCATGCTAAACCCTTTTAAAACAGTTTGAGTGCCCACAACATCACCGCTACTCAATAAATACCGCTTCTATTGATTCCCCTTGGCTGCATCCCACATCATCGAAGCTTTGGAGGCGATCGCGCTTTCCCACCACACTAAGATCGAGATAGCAAGCTTAATTTTAGGAGTGTCTGCTTTGGCAAGCCAACCCTTGAATCGGCGTCACTTTCTCTTACTGAGTGGTGCCAGCCTCAGTACTGCACTGCTACTGAAAGCCTGTAGCGCCAATACTACCAACACACCTACAAACTCTGGTTCCGGAGATAAACCCTTGTCCTTACAATCCATTTCAGTTCCACCCGCCAACGGTAAAACAACAACCGGATTGATTGTTTTTTTGCATGGCTTTGGTGCCAATGCCCAGGATTTAGCTACTTTTGCACCGGCGATGAACTTGCCTGACTATCAGTTTATGTTTCCCGATGCCCCCTACCCCCATCCCAGCGTATCCCAGGGCAAGATGTGGTATAGCCTGCAAAGTCAGGATTTCCAGGGATTACAGGTGAGTCGCCAGCAGTTGTTGGAGTGGCTGAAGTCTTTAGAAAGCACGACTGGCGTTCCCCTGTCGCGCACAATTTTAGGGGGATTTTCTCAAGGCGGGGCAATGACCCTAGATGTCGGGTTAGCGTTACCCTTGGCTGGATTAATCTCATTAAGCGGCTACCTGCATTCCCCGCCTCAGCCCGGAAATTCTTTGCCACCTGTCTTAATTGTGCATGGTAAGCGAGACCAAGTCGTCCCAGTGGGTGCCGCGCAACGGACTAAAGAAAGCCTCACTGCTCTAGGAGCATCAGTGAAGTATCAAGAATTTGACAGTATGGGACACGAGATTCAACCAGCGGTTTTAGCGCTAGTGCGTAGCTTTATATTGGATGCTCTGAAGTAGGGGTAAGTAATAGTTACTGCCTCAACAGAATCCTCCTCCTTAGGGAACAATGCTTAACTACCGATGGAGGCATCTCAGATCCGCCCTAATTAAGGTGAGTAGAGTAGATTGCAACCGCTAACGGTGAATTACTCTCAAAATCACTATGAAAAACTGGCTTGAAAGATCGCGCAAAAAACGCTCGCGCCGATTTCCAATTTTAATTGTCGTGACTGGACTCTTTTTGACTCCCGTTCCTGTGGGTTTAGCACAAGAGGAAATAGAGGCACCTGTTCCGGCGGCTGAAAGTCCATCTCCAGCGAGCGCGTCTCTTGAGGGCTCATATTTTGCTGATGTTGTAGTCAGAGGTAGACCTGTCTTTCAAGTGGGTAGCCTTGCCGATCTTTCTGCTAGAGAACGGACGCAGATCATTAATCGCCGCATTGCCAGTCTTTTGGAACAGTCCCAAACGCTAGGAGAGGTAACAGTTAGCCCAGACAATCCCCGCCAAATTGCCACATTACGACTCAACAACCGGGTGTTGATGACAGTAACGCAGCAAGATGCAGAAGACTTTGGGCTGAGTGTGGAAGCATTAGCCCAAAGATGGGCAGAGCAACTGAATGGGGCATTAGATCAACCGCCCCTGGCAATTGATGTTGGACAACGCCTTTATGGAACAGTACAGCAATTGCTACGCGATACGATTGGCAATCTGCCTTCCTTTTTGGGAGCGATCGTTGTTGTTTTTATCACTTGGGGCGTAGCAAAAGGCGTACGTTATGGCGCGTTCACTTGGGCACAACAAACAGAAGGCGATCGCAGCACAGAAATTCTCATCGGACGCCTCGGCTATGGTGGCGTTTGGGTAATAGGCTCAGTGATCGCTCTGGGGGTTTTGGGACTCGACTTTGGGGCGTTACTAGGAGCATTAGGACTTACCAGTGTGGCTATTGGTTTTAGTCTCAAAGATGTCTTGAGTAACTACATCTCCGGCGTCATCTTACTCGCCGCTCGACCCTTTCGGATTAACGATCAGGTGGTAATCGCCGACTATGAGGGAACCATTACTCAAGTTCAACTCCGGGCGACAACGCTTAAAACCTATGATGGGCGGGAAGTCTACATTCCCAACCAAGAAGTCTTTCAAGCCAGCATCATTAATAACACCGCTTCCCCCCGCCGTCGTAGTTCTGTCATGGTAGGTATTGACTACGATGCTGATATCAGCAAAGCCAAACAAGTCATCTTTAATGTGCTTGAAGAGCGGCACGAAGTAGAAGCAGAACCAGCTCCAGATATCTTGGTGCGGGAGTTAGCGGCTAGCACTGTGAACTTGGAAGTGCGTTTCTGGGTAGATTCGCGACGCGCAGGTTTCTTAGCCATGACATCTAACGTCGCCCAACAAATTAAAGAAGCCCTGCAAGTAGCAGGCGTCGAGATGCCTAGCGATATCTACACCCTAGTATTTCGCAACTCTCCCCTTCAATTAAAGACAGAGGGGAACAGTGAGCAACAAGATGGCTCTTATCAGGTAGTTTTGCGTAACACAAACTCAACTCAGAATGCTTGATACTGCTCTATTTTTACGGGTATAAAATCTGATTATAGGGGTGCAAAGCTTGCGCCTTTACCCAAGATTTCTATAACTTCAATGAGGCATCAATTGAGTTGGCTTGGCTTTCTCTCTACTCATAGGCTGTAAGCAAGTCTCAATCAACTCCTCAATCCCATTAACAGGCAAAATTGGTACTTTTAACTGACTGGCAAGTTCTTCTACCGTCATGTCATCAAGGAAGCAAGTATCGCCATGCTTCAGCATTAGAGAAGGCAACAGAATAGCATCACCTAAATCTTTTCCCTGTAATCCTGAAAGTAAATCTTGCCCTGTCAGCAACCCTGTAACAGTTATTTCTTGACCCCAGTAGTCACTCCGCAATGGTGCCAAGTTCACGTCCAATCCTTCCACTTCGTTCAGTTGCTGTACCAAGGGTTGAAAGGCTTTTTCTACGGCATTTCCTACTACCCAGGTAAATTGCTGCGGGGTTTCCAAATGAGTTGGTAGTTTTTGAGAGGCGATGTCTTGAAACTGCGTGAGAAACTGACGAATTGAACCGACACCATTACCAATTTGTGGATAGTCTTCGTAATGGGATTCTGGTGGCAATTCCTCCCCTGCAATCAAAAACCACTCATCGGCTAACCAGGCAAATGTCGAGCCTAATTGCTGGCGAAACTGCTCCTGAAGTTTTTGAACTTGCTGAATAACTTCTTTGGCTTTTTCCTGACTAACAGGGATTAATTCATCTTCAGTAGGGCGAAAGCGGGTTAATCCTACAGGAACAACGGCGGCGGAAACAACTGCTGGGATATCTCCATCCCCGAAGGATGCCAAATCTAATAGGGTACGTTCTAGGTGAACGCCATCATTGATGCTGGGACAAACTACTACCTGAGCATGAATTTGCAGGCGGCGATCGCAGAACCACTGCAATTGTTCTAAAATCTGCCCAGCCCGATGATTTTTTAGCAAGCGTCTACGAATCTCCGGTTCTGTGGCATGAACAGATACAAATAACGGTGAGAGACGCATTTGTTCGATTCTGTCCCACTCTCGTTGCGTCAGATTCGTTAGGGTTAAATAACTGCCGTAGAGAAAACTCAGGCGGTAATCGTCATCTTTTAGATATAAACTATTACGCTTACCGGGAGGCTGTTGATCGATAAAACAAAAGGGACAGCGGTTGTTGCATTGAATCAAGTTATCAAACAAAGCTGCTTCAAATTCCAACCCCAGATTGTCATCGTAGTCTTTCTCGATTTCTATAAAATGATTTTTTCCAGCCGCATCAAGTACTTCCAATTCCAATACTTCATCAGCACATAAAAACTGATAATCAATTAAATCACGGGGACGTTGTCCGTTAATGGCAACAATCGCATCCCCTGGCTCAAAGCCAATCTCAGCAGCAATAGAGTCAGGAAGAATTTTAGTAATTAAGGCAGGTCGAATAGAAGCTTCACTCATTTTTAATTTGAAAGGTATATTAATGGCTTAGTATGAATAAATTTTTAGGCTAATTGAAATCAAGGGTTTTTGTTATTCAGGAGTTTCTTAAAACTTGTTTAATTAAAAAGCTTAATAAACTTTTTTGAGAAGTACGTGTCATTTCGCAACAAACGAATATTAGCAATATATAGCAGTTTTAATTTATTCGTGAAGGGTTGATAGGAGTGTATGGCTATACGCTCCTACACCAAAACTTTAGGGATTTCATAACTCGTCTAGGTAAGGGCTTGGGTTCTATTTTGAGGACTTTATCCCTGACTACAAACCTTATTTATTTACGTCGTCTTACTTAATCAGGCTACATCTCTACATTGTATAGTCGCAGATTAAGCATCTGTCGCTGACTTACCTCCTTAATCCTGAAAAGGTTAAGGTTAGGCGTTTTCTAGTAACCCGGCGAGGATCGCCCCTAAGATAGCTACGCCAAACACTAATCGATACCAGACAAACACCCACGCATCCTGTGTTTGTAGGTAACGCATCAACCAGGCAATCGAGACATAAGAAAATACAGTGGAGGAGATTGTACCAATGATTAAGGCAGACAAGCTGAGATCCCCTACCCCCGCTTCTGAGAAGTCTTTTAACTCTATTAATCCTGCCAAGGTAATGGCTGGAATACCTAGTAAAAACGAGAAACGAGCAGCAGTAGCGCGTTCTAACCCAATAAATAATCCAGCGGTAATCGTTGAACCGGAGCGGGAGACACCAGGGATTAAAGCCATCGCTTGAGCCAGCCCCATTAAGATGCCATCTTTGATTCCTAATGTATTAAAGTCCCGCTTCCGGATACCTATCTTTTCGGCAAAGCCTAGTAGTAATGCCATCACAATTGAGGCTGTGGCGATCGCGCCTGTACTCCGGATGGGTGATTCGTCAAAGTCGGGAATGAAAGCCTTAATCAATAATCCAAAAAAAACGATCGGGATCGTACCGCTCAAAATCCCGGTACCGACGCGGAAGTCTATAGATTGGTAGTCGGATCTGGCGATCGCTTTCGTGAAACCGACTGTGATGCTCGATAGATCATTCCAGAAGTACCAAAATACGGCTACTATGCTGCCTAGTTGGATGACTGCCGTAAACTCAAACCCCGGATCGCCCCAGCCTAGTGCCATAGGCAACACTTTGAGATGAGCGCTACTGCTAATTGGTACAAATTCTGTCAATCCCTGCACTAATCCTAGGAACGCCGCCTGAAACCAATTCAGCCCAGATGTTGTTGATGTTGACGCTGGGGCGATCGCGAGGGAAAAGTTAGCACTGAATGCTTTTAAGGGGAACGTAAGAATAAAACTGGTCAATGCCAAACCAAAGAGGGTAAAGGTTTGACGATGTAATCTGCTCATGCTATCCCCTGTTACCTCTTAACTTTTTGTACCCACAGGCTATTAGTAATACTTCCTGAAGTTACGCGTGTTTTTGCTAGTTATCCGCAGGATTTTACTTCGACTCAAAACTAGTCGGATATAGCCTAGCAGGGTGCCAAGCTTTTATCCAGGAGTTTATCCAACCTTTAAACAAAAGGGACAGGTAGCAGCAATTAAAGTTCACCCGCCCTAAGATAAGATTAAGTGAATGCCCCCCTAGGGGATATTTATGTGTTAACCTTGAGAAATATAAACATAAGTAAAGAATATTAACGCTATTTTGTTTAATCATACTTGGTTCTCATCGACAACCGCTTCTAACCCTGACTACCCCGATGTTTCAGGAAACTCATTTTTATTTAAAACGACTAGTCGCCAAGCTTGGTGGGTATTTGCCGTTGCTTCGTTTTTAGTTTCTGTTCCCGTTTTTGCCCAAGCCCCGCTGGTGCGTCATTTCCCACTATTTAGTCTAGGGATGACGGCAGGTTGGGTGTGGCTGGGATTGTTGCTGTTAGAGCGCCAATCTACGCAGGTGTGGGGGGATTTAATCATCGGATTTAGCTGGAGCTGGTTAGCCGGCTCGATTTATTGGGGTTGGTTGCGCTGGGAACCGTTGGTTCACTTGCCCATCGAAGCAATTGGATTACCTTTTGTTCTGTGGTGTTTGTGGCGTCGCTGGGGGCTAGTAGGCAATTTTTTCTATCTTGGCTCTTTATTCGGGACAGCGATTACAGATGTTTATTTTTATGTCACAGATTTAATTCCCCACTGGCGTCAGTTGATGCTGGTAGAACCAGCTCTAGCAAAACCGATATTTCAAAATGCGATCGCGCAAGTACAAACACCTTGGGGAATTAGCTGGGGGATCGCCCTCGTTGGAATTCTTCTAATCGTTGGTCTTTGGGCGATTGGGCGCAAGCAGTTATACTGGTGGGCATTTGGTGGTGCTGTATTAAGTACAATCCTGGTAGACAGCCTGTTTTGGATTGCAGCAACTCTTGCTTAAACAAAAGTGGCAGTTGTTGTAAAAATCAGGCATAGTAAGCGAGTGCTGTCCGGAAACACTCGTTCAGTAACCGAAGTGTAAACATGAACGCTTCTTTTAAACCTGTCATCGCCTGTCTTGCCTGTGGTGACTTTGCGTCCAACTCCATATCTGCTTCTTCCTACCGACTCTGGTAACCGTTATCTGCCTCTAGTAGGTAGCAACTGTTGGACAGTTGGTCGGAGTGACGATAACAATTTTGTGCTGTCAGACCGCTGGATTTCCCGTAATCACGCGATGCTACAGTGCACAGAAACTGGTGACTTTTATTTAATCGATCTCGGCAGTCGCAATGGTTCCTTTGTCAACGGGCGGCGGGTTAGTATCCCGGTGACATTACGAAATGGCGATCGCCTCACCTTTGGTCAAACGGATCTGGAATTTCACTGTCCCCTCAAAGAGGGTAGTAGCAATGCTAGTTCAACGGGGGAGGACAAAGAAACACTCACTTCAACCCTGCATGTCCGTCGCCTGATGTCGGTGATGGTTGTAGATATCCGCGACTTTACCGTCCTCACCCGACAAATCGACGAAAAAATCCTCTCAGCAGTAATCGGGACATGGTTTCGGCAATCGGGGGAGATCATCCGTGAAGCTGGTAGTTGGGTGGATAAATATATCGGCGATGCTGTGATGGCAATTTGGTTTCATGGCTCCCAAGGAGTGAGCAACGAAGAAGCGATCAACATTTTTCGCTCCGTCAGTGCTCTTCACAAAATGACCAGCGACTTGAGCAAGGAATATCCTCTCCCCTTCCCTCTGCGGATCGGTACGGGAATTAATACCGGGTTTGCGATGGTGGGAAATACAGGGAGTGGCGATCGCCCTGACTATACGGCGATCGGAGATACCGTTAACGCCGCCTTCCGCCTAGAGTCATCCACAAAGCAGATTGGGTTGGAGATTGCTTTGGGAGAAGACACCTACCGCTACCTGGTTGGTTTAGGGAAGAATCAAACAGGGTTTAAGCAGTATTCGGTTGACCTCAAAGGCTATGAGGTACCCACCGTTACCTATGCTGGTAACTATGCCGATTTAGATGCGTATTTACATCTAAATGCGCCTTTAAGTAGTGCTGAGTCCTAAGTTAGGAGTCAGTGTTAATAGTTGATCGCGAGCTTGCTAATCACCGATGACTGATCTGATGACTCATCTTCCCCGCGCTCTGCCAATCTTAGGAGCGAAGTGACTTATCGAAGTTGAACCTGGAAGACTTTGGCAAAGGCAGTGGCGACATCTTTACGGACTTGTTCTAGGGTGATACCAGGGATAAATTGAGCAAGACTACCAACAGGTTTATCGACAATACCGCAGGGAACAATGCGCTCAAATCCTGTCAAGTCGGGAGAAACATTCAACGCGAAGCCGTGCATCGTAATCCAACGGCTGACTTTGATCCCAATAGCGGCAACTTTCCGTCCTTCTAGCCAGACTCCAGTAAAACCAGGTAAGCGATCGCCTTTGAGTCCGTAAACCGCTAGAACCTCAATCAAGACTTCTTCTAACTGTCGTAGATACCAATGCAAGTCTGTCTGGTAATGCCGTAAGTTCAAAATAGGATAGCCAATTAACTGTCCCGGACAGTGGTAGGTTACTTCGCCACCGCGTTCTACTCGGAGAACCTCCCAACTGACTTTTGCTGGATCGAATTTGAGAAAGTCCAAATTTGCCCCGGTACCGAGAGTATAGACAGGCGGATGCTCTAGCAAGAGAAGGATATCGCTCAAGCTAGCATCCTTGATGCGTTCAGCAACTAGCGATCGCTGCCACTCCCAAGCCTCGGCATAAGCGACTAAGCCCCGATTCTCCAACAAGCACTGACGCAAAGGACAGTTCTCTTTGAGAGAGTCCGTCCCTAGGCGCAGTTCCTCAGGAAAAAATTTTTCGCTTCTTTGTCGGAGTTCGCTCATCGCACGCGTTTAAAGTTTGTATTTTTATTCACATTTCTACTGGTTTGTCAAAGATATATTGCTCTTCTGTGGCTCAAATGACCAAGAATCAAGGACTAGAGGCTAAGCAATAAACCTTAATGTCAAGGGATACGAAGGAATTTGAAGAGAAGTCAACTGTCACTGTCCTCCAGAATACAAAGTGCTACGGTGAAAGTAATCTCCAGAGCGGCAAATCTTAGGCCATAGCTGCTCTTAATATGACTCAAACTGTATCAGGACGGAGTAGTCAGTATGAAGCTTGTAATCCAAGGCAAGAATATCGAGATCACCGACGCCATTCGCGATTACGTGCAGCAAAAAATAGAGAAGGCAGTAAGTCACTATCAAAATTTAACAACCGAAGTAGATATTAATCTCTCCGTGGCTCGTAACCCTCGGATCAACTCCAAACAGACTGCTGAAGTAACACTCTATGCCAACGGTACTGTCATTCGCTCAGAAGAAAGTAGCGAAGACTTGTATGCCAGTATCGATTTAGTTGCGGATAAGATTGCTCGCCAGCTACGTAAATACAAAGAAAAACGGCAACACCAAAAAACCCATGCCTTGCCGAAAACAGGTGTCGTTGTAGAAGATGAGCCAGTGGTAACTGATCTAATTGGCGATCGCACGGCAGAACTCCCCTCTGAAGTCGTCCGCATCAAGTACTTCGCCATGCCGCCAATGACGATTGAAGAAGCCTTGGAACAACTGCAACTGGTAGATCACGACTTTTATATGTTCCGGAACACCAAAACTGGAGAAATCAACGTTATTTACGAGCGCAACCACGGCGGCTACGGCGTACTACAACCCCGCAACAATGTTAATAATGGCAACGGTAATCACAGCAACGGTAAGACCGATCGCAGTGAAGCCTTAGAACAAGCTAGCGAGTATCTTGCTTAAGCCTGAGTAACTTTTGAATCAAGACTACCAATTAGCCAGCTTGGAGCCAGTTAGACCCGACTTAGGGGTCTTGACTGGCTTTTTATTATTGATAACTAGCAAACCATCACCTGGGGTGATGGGTAATTGAAGAGTGGATTTTATCTAAGGGATATCAGCGAATTGCTGAATTTATGCAGCTGTTAATTGCTAAAATTGCACTCGTAAGCGGTAAAGCGCACTGAAAAAGCGAGTTGGTAGGGTCACTACTACAATGGCGGCAATCCTGGCGGCAACATCCTAAACCACAGCCTTGCATTGTAGGAAAAGCAAGCTCCTGAGGTAGGAAATACCTAAGGTGTTTGGCGAGATCTTAAGCGATCGCTCCTCTATGACCCAAGAATCAGCGTCTTTTTAAATCGCTGAGTGTCAACTTCACGAGAGCACCTCCGAAGCGGGAAGCCTTGTCTATGAGAGAGCAGGGGGGAACGCGAGGGC
>NZ_JCACLG010000034.1:0-43445 GCF_059505785.1 Kastovskya adunca
CCTGTGAGCCTCGGAGATCCCCCTCCCGTCCCCCTTAAAAAGGGGGAAGCTAGATGTTGCTTCGCCTTTGATATCACGGGGGACTTTCAAGAGATTTTGTTCCCCCCTTTTTAAGGGGGGCTAGGGGGGATCTATCCAATCGTTGACTTAATGACTGAAGCGATAATATAAACTAATGGCAATTCATTTGATATTCAGAGATAAGAAAGTTGCTATCTGCGCCATTAAATATTGCAAAATTTCCCGCTGATATTCTGACCCTGGAGAACGGATTAACCGTCATTCATCAACATTTAGCCGCAACGTCAGCCGTCACGATCGATGTGTGGGTACGTGCTGGGGCGATCGCGGAACCCGACGAATGGTCGGGGATGGCGCACTTTTTGGAACACATGATTTTCAAAGGCACAGAACGCCTTGCGCCTGGTGTATTTGATCAAATAATTGAAAGTCGTGGTGGCATGAGTAATGCAGCAACCAGCCACGATTATGCTCATTTTTTCGTCACCACAGCCGCTCAATATTTAGAAGATACTCTGCCCCACTTAGCAGAACTGTTATTGCACGCGGCGATTCCCGATGAAGAATTTGACCGGGAGCGGGATGTCGTCTTAGAAGAAATTCGCGGTTGCTGCGATGATTCCGACTGGATCGCTTTTCAATCCCTAACCCAGAGCGTCTATCAGTGCCATCCCTACGGACGTTCGATTCTGGGAACAGAAGCCCAGCTAAGGGAGCGATCGCCGATGCAAATGCGTAGCTTCCATGCTTGCCATTACCAACCGGAAAATATGACCGTGGTAATTGTGGGAGGCGTTGAGCAAGATACCGCCTTAGAACTTGCCCAGCAATGCTTCCAAGACTTTCCGACTCCAGCCGCTTGCCCGCAAGGCATAGCACATGCTGAACCTCCCATGACCGAAATTCGCCGTCAGGAACTGTACTTGCCCCGCATCAATCAAGCACGGCTGATGATGGCTTGGATTGGGCCGGGAGTCGAACAGCTTTCGGATGCCTACGGTTTGGATCTTATTTCTGCTTTGCTTGCCGAAGGCTGGACATCTCGGTTGGTGCAAGACTTACGGGAAAAACAGCAATTAGTCCAAGGGGTTCGTAGTGGCTTTTCATTGCAACGAGACTCCAGTTTGTTTACCATCACAGCTTATTTGGACTCTGAACAGATAGAAGAGGTAGAAGCCCGGATTTGCAACCATTTATTTGAGTTGCAGACCATAACCGTCTCTCCTCAGGAACTCGCACGGTGCAAACGCTTGTTGTGTAATGATTATGCCTTTTCGACAGAAGCGGCTGGTCAGTTAGCTGGGTTGTATGGTTACTACAATACGATCGCCACTGCTCCTGTCTGCGTCACTTATCCCCAGCAAATTCAGCAGCTACAGGCGTCGGACATCATGCGTATTGCCCATCAGTATTTGTCGCTCCAGCACTACGCTGTGACTGTTCTCAAACCTGCGTAGGAATGCTACCAAAAGCACAGGGGTGCGGTGAAAGCCAGAAAATCCGTAGCCGCCACAGACAGGAATGTTGAGTTTCCTCCTGGCAGGGAACTCTCTCCCCGTCAGTGCTAAATGCTACAAATATTGCGTTATATAGAGATAAAGATGTAGGGAATTTTTCGTGAATAAAGGTGTAGACGCCCCATCGCAGCATCCAATGATCCATCGCACCGTTTTGAGCAACGGCATCGTTGTCTTGGTGGTGGAAAATCCTGCTGCTGATATTATCGCCAGTCGTTTGTTTTTTCGGGCTGGAAGCCGTTGGGAACCCACAGAACAAGCCGGGTTAGCCCATCTTTTAGCCTCAGTGCTCACTAAAGGTACCGAGCAACTGTCAGCCTTGGAGATTGCAGAACGGGTGGAGTCTGTGGGGGCAAGCCTCAGTGCGGATGCGGCGACGGATTATTTTTTGCTGTCACTAAAGACTGTTTCGGCAGACTTTCCAGAGATGCTGAAACTGGCGGAGGAGATGTTGCGATCGCCCAGTTTTCCCATTAATCAGGTTGAACTCGAACGCAACCTGACGCTACAAGATATTCGTGCCCAAAAAGAGCAACCCTTTAATGTTGCTTTCGATCAATTCCGAAAAATTGTTTATCCCGATCATCCCTACGGCGTCTCGCTGTTAGGGACACAAGAGACAACTTCCCAGCTAGAACAGAAACATTTACAACAGTTCCATCAGGCTTATTTTCGCCCGGATAACCTGGTGATTAGTATGGCAGGTCGTTTGACGCCAGAGGCAGGTGTTGAACTCGTTGAGTCAGTTTTTGGGGGTTGGCAAGTCCCCCAAACGCCTCTGCGCTTCCCTGAGTTGTTGCCTGTTTCCTCCGAACCGGGTCGGACAATGACTTCCCAAGAGACGCAGCAGTCGATTGTCATGCTAGGTTACTTGGCTGGCGATGTACAGAGTAGCGACTATGCGACGTTGAAGTTGCTCAACACCTACTTGGGGAATGGATTATCTAGCCGCCTGTTTGTCGAACTGCGGGAGAAGCGGGGCTTAGCCTATGATGTTTCGGCATTTTTTCCCACGCGCCAATCTGAATCTACCTTTGTGGTTTACATGGGGACAGCGGCAGAAAATACAGCGATCGCCCTTGATGGTTTACGCACAGAAGTGGAACGCCTATGCACTACCAAACTCACCATTGCTGAACTCCAAGCCGCGAAAAATAAACTCTTGGGGCAATATGCCTTGGGTAAACAAACCAATGCCCAAATCGCCCAAATCTATGGTTGGTATGAAACTCTAGGATTAGGAATTGAGTTTGATACGCGCTTCCAAAAAGAGGTCGCAGCGGTGACGCCAGAAAGCGCTCAAGAGGTAGCGTGTCGATATTTTATTGAACCTTACGTCTCGATCGTTGGCCCAGAAACGGCTCTTAACCGTTTAGTAGTTCCTGTCTTGTCTTGAGCAATACACCTGTAGGGGCTTGCCAGCTAGCAAGTCCCGATCGCGATCGGGGCTGGTCTCAACCTGTGGCACTTGGGCTGAAACCTGTCAATTTGTACTCTATACTCCATCCTGGATGGAGCTTATATCAATGGAGGATTGACAGTAATGGGTACTAGGGCAGGTTGGTTGATTGCTTGCAGTGCGCTGGGCTTACTGGTAAGTGGTGTACAAGGTTCGCCCGCTCAGGCTCAGAGGTTTGCTCAAGCCACGCCTGCTGCTGTTGTCAATCGCCCGATTCTGAGACTGGGTAGTGAAGGCGCAGCAGTGACAGAACTCCAAGCAGCGTTAAAACTATTGGGGTATTACACCGGGACAGTTAGTGGTGTTTATGACGAAAGGACAGCGATCGCGGTGTCTCAATTTCAACAAGCTGCAAGCTTACAAGCCGATGGGGTTACAGGTTCCAATACCTGGAATCGCCTTTTTCCCCCAACGCCCCCAGCCGGAACTCCTGCGCCAGTTGCCAATCGCCCCGCTGCTAACTTTCCAGTCCCCACCCAAACTACAGGCGATCGCCCTCCTCAACCCACGCCAACCACCACTAATCCCCAACCCACCCCCACCCAAGCCACTTTCCCAATTCTTCGAGAGGGTATGCAGGGGTCTGCTGTCACCCAACTGCAAGAGCGCCTGCGGACTTTAGGCTTCCTCAAAGGTGCTGCCGATGGAGTCTTTGGTGCAGAAACTCTACTGGCGGTGAAAGCTGCCCAAACCCGCTTTCAGCTCGAACCAGATGGGGTAGTTGGTGCTGCCACCTGGCGGGCGTTGCTCCGTTAGTTTAGAGCTTGTGTCCCAACTCGGCACTCACCGACTCAGCGCTTTGCTATACATGTCCTACTTATAAACTTTTAACTTGCTGCTTTTTTTACGCAGAGGTGGGTTAGGAATTTATTCGGTGTCAGGATCGGGAAAAAATGGCTGTAAGTAACCAATCAATAAATTTTTTGTCTCAGCTACTACCTGTTGTCGGAACGCTTCATCCTCAGAGAAAGAAAATAACTGCAGGGAACTAGCTGCCTTAACGCTCACTAAAGTAATTAATTTACGTCGTGCAGGCTCTAATTGGGGCTGACGCAGGGCAAAAAACTCATTCAATTTCAGGGCAATCTCGTAGTCTAAGCGCTTATCTATCGCTTGGAGTTCGGGAGAGAATTGAGTCTGGGCAAACACAACTCGGTAACCCGGTTGAGTTAAGTAGAAATGCTCAAAAGCATCAACAGATTGGCTGATTACCACAGCTAAAGGTAGATGAACGGCGTCGGGGCTGAATACTTCAGCAAACAGTTCCTGCATCTGTTCTGTATATTTCTCCGCTAAGGCATAGAGAATCGCCGATTTGTCTGTAAAGAAACGGTAGAGAGAACCAATGGATGTGTTCGCTCTGATGGCGATCGCTTCCGTTGTTGCCGCTTCGTAGCCAACCTCATCAAAAATCTCCGCCGCCGCCTCCAAAATCTGATTGAACCGCTGACGACTACGGGCTTGTTGGGGTAAATGACGAAGGGGTTCTGAAGGACAGGGGGACGGCGAATTCATAGTGGGAAATTTATCGACAAAGGTGAGGATTTCTCATATATTTGTAAACATGAGAGTTTCTCACATTTTAATACCAATGGTATTTGCTCCTCGCCCGTCCATTGACTCTATCGCCGCCGCGATCGCCTGATTTTGATTTCGATCAATGTTTGCTAAAATCTTGTAGTATGCCAACTTCATTACGAAGCATATCAATCTGATATAGTAGACAGATGGCGGCTTCGGTAGGCTTAGCCACCAGTAAGGGAAGGAGTGAATCTCTTTTTTTTCCTTCTGACTAGGCACATTTCAGGTTTTAAGGGGCATTCAATATCGTCACCGCTTTGATGAGTTGTCTCAGAACGTCCGGTAAGGCGATCGCCTTATTTGTCAGCCCGATCAAGCTAGATGATTATTATGAAGAAAGGCACTTATAAATTAATTTTTTTTAACAAATGCGTTCACTTTTTAATCTAGTAGCAACAGAGGAACAACCGTGACCCAGAAAGCCTCAGATGAGGAAACATCCCAGTCGAATGGTAATGGGATGAAAGAATTGACGGAGATCGAGCTGACTCCAGAGCCATCCTCAAGCCTTAAAACTCCTGACACTCGAAGGAGTTGGCTCTCTGGGGGTCGTGGTTTAGTTCTGGGTCTGGGGCTTGGCGTTGCATTAGCGATCGCTATTCCACGCTTACTGGGTTCTACGCCCCCAGAGGCACCCGCTGAAGCCCCAGCGGAAGTAGCGGCGGCTCCGTCACGTGTCACCGTTGCGCCTGTAGAAACCGCTGCCGTTAGTCGGAGCTTAGATGCGACAGGTAGCGTGGCAGCATTTGAACTCATTCCGGTGACATCAGCAGCGACAGGCTTACAAATTCAGCAAGTGCTGGTCAGAGAAGGAGACTTTGTCAAAGCTGGGCAGTTAATGGCACGTTTAGATGATGCTGTCTTGCAGGCACAGCTTACTCAAGCCAGAGCCGCCGTAGCGCAATCGGAAGCCGCTTTAGCCGAACTGCGAGCCGGAGCGCGTTCAGAGGAAGTTGCACGGGCAAGAGAAAGTGTTGGGAGCGCTCAAGCCGGAGTTAGCCAAGCTCAATCTGCCTTGAGTTTGGCAAGTCAGCGGGTACAGCGCAATCGGTTTTTGGCATCAGAAGGTGCCGTCGCCCGCGATCGCCTTGATGAAGTCCTCAACGAAGAACGCAGCAGTCGCGCCAACCTCGACCAAGCCCAAGCACGTCTGCGGGAAGCCCAACAGCAACTGCAGCAACTGCTAGCCGGAGCGCGTCCTGAAGCCATTACCCAAGCCGAAGCGCAACTTGCCAGTGCCAGAGGACAGGTGCAAGCCGTAACCGCACAACTAAAAGAAACGCGAGTGATTGCGCCGACAAGTGGCAAAGTAGCAGAAAGAAACGCCCGTGTCGGCGATCTCACTTCCACCTCGCAAAAACTTTTTACCATCATTGATAACGGAAGCCTAGACCTACTCCTGAAAGTTCCGGAAACGCAACTGTCTCAAATTGAAGTCGGACAGCGGGTTGAAATTACCAGCAGTGCCGATAGCAAGCTGCGCCTGATCGGGAACGTACGACAGATTGACCCAGTTGTTGATGAACAGTCCCGTCAAGCAACGGTGAAAGTGGCATTACCTAGCGACACATCCCTACGACCAGGGATGTTCTTAAAAGGCGCAATTATCACCTCCAGTGCGACAGGTTTAACTGTCCCTTCCCCAGCCGTACTTCCCCAATCTGACGGCAATGCCATCGTCTACAAACTTCAGGCAGATGGAACGGTCACAGTCCAACCTATAGAGATGGGAGAAATTATGCCGGGTGAAAAAGTGGAAATCAACAACGGCTTATCCGCAGGCGATCGCATTGTCGTCAAAGGCGCGGCTTATCTCAAAGATGGCGATCGGGTCGAGATTGTTGGTCAATAGCCACGCGATTAGCCGACTAGTCACTCATTCCAACTGACAACTGAAAAGTTAATAACTGGCAAAAAAATGTCTTTCCACGTCTCTACCTGGTCAATCAAAAACCCCGTTCCCACAATTGTTTTGTTCCTAGTTTTGGGAATAATCGGTTTGATGTCTTTTTTCCAGATGGGAATTGATGCAGATCCGAACATTGATATTCCGGCAGTATCGATTACGGTGACGCAGCCAGGGGCAGGGCCAGCCGAACTGGAATCCCAGGTGACGAAGAAAGTAGAAGACGCTGTTGCCGGGTTGGGGAATATTGACGAACTGACTTCGAGAGTCACCGAAGGCGTGTCAACAACAACGATTAGCTTTGTCTTAGGAACAAATAGCGATCGCGCTACTAACGATGTTCGCAATGCTGTGGCGCAGATTCGCCAAGACCTCCCCCAAGACATCCAGGAACCGATTGTTCAGCGTCTAGACTTTGCTGGCGGGTCGATTATGACCTATGCCGTCACCTCCGATCAGCGCTCTGTAGAAGAGTTGAGCGACTTGGTAGACCGCACCATCAGCCGAGGAATTTTGAGCGTTAAAGGGGTGGCTCAGATTAACCGCTTGGGAGGAGTTGATCGGGAAATTCGCATCGACCTTGACCCCAGCCGCTTGCAAGCCTATGGCATTACAGCAACCCAGGTAAACGACCAAATCCGTAACCTCAACGTCAACTTACCGGGAGGTCGTGCGGAAGTCGGCGGTGGAGAGCAAAATATCCGCACCCTCGGTAGTGCCGAAACCGTTGAAGAATTACGAAGCTACCGCATTGCTCTTCCCGGTAACGCCACTGTCCCCTTGTCTGCTTTAGGAACGGTTGAAGACCGCTTTGCTGAACCCCGACAGGCTGCCTATTTGGATAGCGACCCCGTGGTGGCATTTTCTGTACTCCGCAGTACGGGTAGCAACCTCGTTTCTGTGGAAGAAGGGGTGAGAAAGGCGGTTGCGAAACTGGAAGAGTCCCTGCCAGAAGATATCAAACTGACGTTGATTTTTACCCGCGCTGATGCGATTCGGGACTCCTACCAGGCAACGGTAGACTCCTTGATTCTGGGTTCACTGCTGACGGTAATTACCGTGGGAGTTTTTATCCGGAACTGGCGGGTAACACTGATCACGGCGATGGCGCTGCCCTTGTCGATTGTTCCCACGTTTATTGTGATGCAATTGCTGGGGTATACCCTCAATAGTATGACTCTCCTGGCGTTAGCCCTAGCGGTGGGAAACCTGGTGGATGATGCGATTTGCATGATTGAAAACATCGACCAGCACTTGGAGATGGGGAAACAACCGTTTCAGGCAGCGCTGGATGCCGCTCAGGAGATTGGTTTAGCAGTGGTTGCCACCACCGCCACAATTGTGGCGGTATTTATCCCAGTGGCATTTATGGGCGGCATTCCGGGGCAGTTTTTTCAACCCTTTGGAGTGACCGTTGCTGTTTCTACGATGTTTTCCACGCTGGTGGCTTGCACGATGACACCGATGCTGAGTGCGTACTGGCTCAAGCCGAAAGTAAGCAACAACGGTAATGGTAACGGTAACGGTAACGGTCATAAAAATGGTAAGGGAAAACGCTTTAACCTCTCCCGCTATATTCCTGTTACCTCATTCGGGCGTCACTTCAAACCCTATCGCAGCCTACTGACGTGGGCATTGCGCCACCGCATTGTTACCTTACTGGTGGCGATCGCCTTTTTCATTGGCAGCCTGCAATTGATTCCCTTTATCCCTAAAGGGTTATTTGATAGCGGTGATATCGGTTTGAGTACAATTTCTGTCGAACTGCCACCCGGCTCAACCCTCAGTGAAACCGAGGAAGTCATACAACAAACCAACCGTTTGTTACAGCAAAGCCCAGCAGTGGAGAGTGTCCTAGCAACAGCCGAACAGGTAGACTCTGGCATCCTCTACGTCAACTTAGTTCCTAAGGAAGAACGAACGCTTTCCCAGCAAGAATTTGAGCAACAAACCCGTACGTTACTGGGAAAGATTCCAGGGGCGCGGATCAGTTTTCAAAGTCAGGGTGCAGGAGGCAGCGGCAAAGATTTATCCCTTGTTCTCAAGAGCGAAAATGCGGCAGCCCTAACTCAGGCAGCCAACGCCCTAGAACGGGAGATGCGCCAAGTTCCAGGATTGGTAGAGGTGACTTCTAGCGCCAGCTTGGTGAAGCCAGAGCTGGTCATCGAGCCTAACCTTGCACGGGCAGCCGATTTGGGAGTTTCGGTCAGCGCGATCGCTCGTACTGCCTCCCTGGCACTAATTGGGGATAGTGAGGCAAATCTTGCCAAATTTAACTTATCAGATCGACAAATTCCCATTCGCGTACAACTCGATCCTCAGACACGGGACAATATCGACACGCTAAAAAATCTCCGCGTTCCTAGCCAGAACGGCGATCTGGTTCCCATTTCAGCCGTTGCTGATATTCGCTTAGGTAGTGGCCCAGCGCAGATTGACCGCTTTGACCGCAGCCGCCAAGTCTTGGTTGAAGCTAACTTGCAAGGTGTGTCTCTCGGAGATGCTCTCACCCAGGTACGAGCATTACCCACCCTCAATTCTTTGCCTCCGGAAGTCACCGAAGAATCTGCCGGGGATGCAGAGATTATGCAGGAGATTTTTAGCCGCTTCGCAACTGCCTTAGGCTTGGCGGTGCTGTCGATCTACACCATCTTGGTTTTGTTGTACAACAACTTCCTCTATCCTTTCGCGATTTTGGTCGCCTTACCGTTATCCATTGGAGGGGCATTGCTAGGACTGCTGATCATGCAGAAAGAATTGGGGCTATTTGCTCTGATTGGAATTGTGCTGCTGATGGGTTTGGTGACAAAAAACGCCATCTTGCTTGTAGACTTTGCCCTAGAAAGCCAGCGACGAGGCAATCCGCAGTTTAAAGCCGTTACGGAAGCTGGAGTGTCGCGCTTGCGCCCGATTTTGATGACCTCCATTTCCACCGTTTCTGGGATGATCCCGATCGCTTTAGCAATAGGAGCAGCCGGGGAAGTGCGGAGTCCGATGGCAATTTCAGTGATTGGGGGCTTTTCCACCTCTACTCTACTGACGCTGGTGGTGGTTCCGGTCTTGTTTACCTATATAGATAATCTATTGCACTGGATTGGTAGCTTTTTCAACGGCAAGCCCAAGCGTTCTCGGCAACAGGTGGTTGTCCAACCAGAAAAAAGCGCGATCGCCACTAGCAACAACCGTCAAGATTAATCGGGAGAAAGCTCAACAATTCTGCGGAATTGTTCACACAAAGGGATCACCCAATCCCGTTTCTTTTTGGATCAGCCTTGTCAGCTCAGAAGAAATTTGCTGACAAGGTTTTTTCTAGCCAGATAAAAATTAAGGCTGGCATAGTTGGCATTGTTAGGAAGAATTATTACTAAGTGTCCTTTTAAAATTACTGACTTCTTTTGAGTAGGAAGAGGCTCTAAGCACAACTGTATAGCCGGAGATACATAGCCGTTGACAATTTATATCTGCTAGAGACGTTCCGGCGGAACCTTTCTAGGAGATTTATACATGCCCCAACGTGTCTGCTCGTTACTAGGAAACTCAATCTTTAGAGGGAGGTAAGTATCCCTTGATAGACAGAGTGATCTAAGCCTTGTTACCGGATAACTTATGTACACAGGATTAGAAAAAACCTCTCATCCGTTCTAAAAAAGACATCAAAAAACTTTCATTAACAAAACTACCAATCTGATGAACACTGAGAATAGTAAAGCTAGAACGCCAGATACGATTCATGACAACCGCGTCATACATAACCGCGATGCTTACCGCGATGGCTATGTCCACGGTCAAGTCTCCGAGCATCGTCACCTAGAACAAGACCGCTCAGTGCGGGAAAATAACAGTGCAGCAACTGGTCTACTGTTAGGCGTTTCCTTAGCGGCTCTCGCGGGCTTAGTGGGTGCTGGAGTTTACTTCTTCACACAACAAAATGAACCAGTTCCGACGAGACCCATTATTCAAGCTCCTGCCCCTGAAACTAGCGAACCTCAGAACACCCGCTCTGAAACAACAATTATTGAAAGAACCGTAGATAGAACCCGAGAAGTTGTTCCGGTGCCTCAGCAACAAGCACCTGCCTCAGAACCAGAAGTTAATATCAATATTCCTCGCCCCCAACAGCAAGCTCCTGAGGCACAAACTGCCCCAACGCAACCAGAAGAAGCGGTAGAGCCACAAGGTGCAGCTCAAGAAGCACCTGAAGATGCTTCGGCTCAATAAGAATTTTTACTCCCCACAACTAACCTTAAACAGCAACCAGCTACTGAATTTAAGCGGCTGCTGGTTGCTCCTTCCCTCAAACTCATAACTATTAAAAACTCCCATGACTAACTCACGAAACCCCAACCCTGATGGCACTGGAATGCGTCCGAGAGTAAATTCAGATGAGTACAATCTCCCGCGCGAGGTGGAAGCTGGCGATCGCCCTGTTACGGCTGATGGTGACGGCTATGTTCCGGGTACTACCTCCCACACTCATGCTGTCAATCCAGTTGCTCATGACAACCTAGCCGCTGCTCCCCATAGCGAAGATCCCGTCGTCACGGAACCCACTGAGGTTTCCTACCAAGATGGCTACGTGCATGGTCAAGTGGCTGAGCGTCACCTCTACGAAGACGAAGACGAAAGCCGTAGCCGCAGTAATGTCGCCCGTGGCGTACTGCTGGGGATTGCTCTAGTATCCCTAATTGGTTTAGCCGTTGGGACGATCTTTGCTTTCAGACAACCGGAAGAAGAGCCAATTGGCCCGACTGTTGCCCCTGGTGCGCCCCCAGCGGATGTTTTGCCCTCACCCACTGAACCCACGGACGAAACGACGATCATCGAACGCCAAAATGAAACGACGACTGATATAGTTCCCGTTCCTGCAATTTCTCCGACTACGCCTACAACTCAGCCTGATGTGAACATTATTGTTCCTCCCACTACTAGTCAACCGCAAGCGCCAGCCGCTCCGGCTCAACCAGCGGCTCCGCGTCCAGTACCCCAAAACCAAGCGCCAGTCGCTCCGGCTCAACCAGCGGCTCCGCGTTCCGCACCCCAAAACCCAGCCCCAGTCGCTCCGGCTCAACCAACGACTCCACGTTCCGCACCCCAAAACCCAGCCCCAGGGACAAACCAAACTCAAACTCAGCAACAACCCGCTGATTCCTTAGCTGTTCCCCCAAATGACGGGCAGCTAACCGATCCGGCTCAACAAAATCCGTCTTCATTGACTGTTCCCAACGCAACGCAGCAAGATGGGACAAATCAAACTACCGAGCCTGGAGCAGCGACAGGCAATCAGGCTCAGTAGCACGAACTTACGTGTGAAGTCTAAGAAGGACATCATCCTCAGCCAAGAACATTGAAGCTTCTTGGCTGAGTGTTGTTTTACACAAATTATTAGCGCTCAATGGTGATCGGGCTGCTCATACCTGCCGTTTACTCCTGGTGTTTGGGCAACTTTAGTGGAGTAATCTAGTTCTTTAAGGTTGCTGATCAGTGAAGCTTCCCGAAGGGTGTAGGCTTGGCGATCGCTAATCTCTAGTCCCCAAGGTTTGCTACTCTCTGAGGGGAACTGCGTGTGAAGAATTATGCAAAACTTTTCTGCGGCGAATCCGTTGGCATCCAATCCTGTTATTGAAAGGGATGCCTTAGATATTCGTTTGGTGGTGCTGGATATTGATGGGACGATCGCGGGTCGCTCAAATACGGTGACAGAGCCTGTAAAACAAGCGGTTCGCAAGATACAAGCCAAGGGGATTCAAGTAGCGATCGCCACGGGTCGTATGTACTGTTCAGCGTTGCGCTTTCATCAAGAAGTCGGTTCTACCCTACCCCTAATGGCTTACCAAGGCGCTTGGATTCAAGATCCTGCCACTGATAAGCTGCATCAACACTATCCCGTTTCTCAATCATCCGCGTTGCAGCTTTTAGACCACTTTGAAAACGATGGTTTGCGATCGCTGCTTTCTGTTCACTTCTACATCAACGACCAACTGTACGTCCGAGAACTAACGCCGGAAACCAAAATTTATGCAAAACGGGCTGAAATTGAACCGATTGTGGTAGGGGATTTGCGTAACACTCTGACTACGGAACCGACCAAGGTTTTAGCCCTGAGTGACGATACCGACTTGATCGATCGGCTTTTGGGGACGTTACGCAAGCGCTACACCCCCGCAGAACTCTACCTGACTAAATCTGTGGCAACTTTCTTTGAAGCCACTAACCCGGCTGTTAACAAAGGCGTAGCCGTGCGTTACTTAGCTGAAGAGATGCTGGGATTAGAAGCCAATCAGGTGATGGCGATTGGGGATAACTTCAATGATCTGGAAATGCTGGATTATGCGGGCTTAGGAATTGCGATGGGAGATGCCCCTGCCGATGTGCAATCCGTGGCGCAGTGGGTAGCTCCTAGTGTTGAGCAAGATGGTGCAGCGGTTGCTCTAGAAGCTTTCGTCCTGTAAAAAGTGCTTAAAATCAGAAAGGAACCGACGACTGGCCGTGTTTCGTCTCGGTTCCCTTACTGGTTCGCTCCTCACACAAGAGAATCATATAGTAAGAGCGGGCAATTTGTCACTGAATTTTGCAAAAAAAAATTATTTGGTGGGGTAACGCTACAATTCCTCAGGAGCGCTTGCGCCCATACGGTTTTGCAACAGCGATCGCATTAATGAGCGGGCGATCGCTACTAATCCCAATCTTGCCTGAGCCAGTTGAGGTGTCTCGATTTTCACCTCACCCCAAATTCGACAATGACGATCAAACTCCAGCATCGCCTCACTTAGCGCCTTAGCAACTTTTACACAATCTGGGCAAGTGGGGCAAATCAACTCATCGACTGTACGAGCAATTTGGTAAATTAACCATCGTTCCGCCGGATGCACCAGCCGCAGTTGCCCATTGGCATCAAGCCAAGGTAAGGGATTAGGGGCGATGATTTGCCAAGTGCTGTCGTCATGCAAGTGAATTAACTCCTGCCGCTGAGCTAGCCGTAACAGCGAACAGCAACGTCCATGAGCACACTGAACCGGGAAAACCTCAGCCTCACTGTAATTTTTAGGAAATGCTGACAATTCCTCAGATAATTGAGCAGACCTCTGCGTTAAAGTTTGTAACCAAATTCCTAAACTTTTGTCGTTGAGTTGAAAATCAATCCAACCGGGAGACGTAACCTGAACGTTAACGTCTAAAAATGTTTCACCAGGGGTAGGATTAATTACAATTGTTGGTATAAAAGCTGCCAAGCGAGAGGCAATGTCAATCGCATCTTCTTGCTGTTTGCCAGCAATTTTGAGAGCGATAGAAGAGCGGTATTTCACAAGAAATTCACATTCTAGCGACTGCCGAGAATTATCTAAAAGCGTCAGCTCTAAAGTCTCAGAAACTTTATCCAGCGTTACATTCAGTTGTTTTTCCAAACAATTAATGGCAGATATTAGCTGTTGATGTAACAGTTGTTTGATTGCGAGAGAATCAAATAACAAAATAGTGTTACAGAACCGTACCTTGGCAGTATTCTTTGCTACTTTGAACTCCATGTAATATTAATTCAAGTAATACTTGCGTCTCACTATGTTGACCCCTATGCATTCACCATCTTCCGCATCAGAGGCATCTCGGCCATTCATCACATGGCAACGAATTTTGGATTGGGCGCAGGAACACTACCGTTATCGCACATTTAGCAAAGACGAACGAATTCCCGCTCGTCCGGGATTATTGTACTTAGTACAACGGGGGGCAATCCGCTTAGTGGGTACGGCTCAAGTTAATGTCAGCTTTAATAAATCCTTACCACAATTGTCTAATCAGGTAGATGAAGAAGCGTTTTTAGGCTTTATTGGTGCGGGTCAACCCTTTGAAATTGTTGCCCAGTCTCCCTTTACCCTGTCAGCTTACTCTCACGTTGACCAAACAGCCGTCGTTTGGATGTACTGGCACGACTTAGACAACTGGCCTCACTTCCGGCGCGAAGTCCTTGATACCTTTCGCTATCAACATCAGCGCAAGCTATTGTGGCTGAGTACCTTAGGACAGCGGCGGACAATCGACCGTCTCTTAGGATTTCTCACTCTTTTGATAGAAGAATTTGGAGAACCTTGCAGTAACGGTTACTGTCTACCCTTCCCTCTTACTCATGCTCAAATTGGTAGTGCCATTGGTTCTACCCGCGTTACTGTCACCCGATTGATGGGCAAATTGCGCCAACGGGGACTCATTTACAATCGCGACGATAACTATATTTGCTTACCTACCGAGTCAATCGAACATATCAACAATTAGTCTTTAATTCATGGCTAATAGCGAATTATTAATGCCATCTATTTACCGTTGTAGAGGGACAAAATCAAAACCCGTGTTGGACTTCCCGCCGGGTTGGACTTGAACGAGGATGGCTGCTCCGTCGCGATCGCCTGATGGTAAAAACTGAATCGTACCCGTTGCCCCTGTCGTCGAAAAACCAGGACGGGATAGCTCCTGTTGCAGTCCTTGTCGCGTAGTATTTCCTTGCCTCAACCCAGCGATAATTGATTGCATCGCATCATACCCCAACGCTGTGCGCCAATTTACCTGACCGCCCCAAAGCTGCGTTGCCCGTTGCGGGAACGCATTACCCGTAAATGCCTCTGGATGCCAAGGCACCGCTAACACCATGTCATTGACAGACTCTTGCCCCTGCTGGAGCGTTTGAAAAGTATAAAGGGTAGCACTGCCTAAGAGGAGATTGCGCCCTTGATTAGCTCGCGCCAGATTAATTGCTGGATTTAACCTATCTACAGAAGGAATCAGCAATAAGCCATCTGCCCCAGCACTACTTGCTTGAGAAAGAATGGTACTGGCATTGAAATTAGCAGCAGAAAAATCACAATCAAGTTGAGCAACTCGACCTCCATTGGCAACGATTGCCAAAGTGAACTCCTGTTTCAATGACTGGCTATACTCCGCTTGCGAATCGTTACAAATAGCAATATTTCTTCTCCGGGCAGTGTTAACCACGTACCGAGATAGGGTATCTGCCTGAAAGCGAATGCTAGGAATCGTGCGAAATATGTAGTCGCCACTCTCGGAGATAGTTCTAGCATCACTACTGGGGGAAATCATCACCAATCCCCCTTGTTCATACACGGGTGCTGCTGCCAAAGTCGCGTTGCTGGAGTTATGTCCGACAACGGCTAAAATCTCGTCATTTTGCACAAACTCTTGGGCGAGTTGCTTGCTAAGTTGAGGATTATTATCATCATTGGCAATGGCAACAGATAGCAGCCTGCCATTAATGCCCCCTGCCTGATTGACCTCATCCTGGGCTTGGGCAACACCTCGCAAAATTTCCTGAGCAATATTCAAGTTACTGCCGATAGGCACGCTTACCGCCACCTTCAACGGATTACCGCTCGCGGCTTTGGCATTGTTGAAGTAAATCAGGGTTTCTGGATCGTTGCGTTTAGCTGATAGAGAGGACTGAAACTGATTGGCTGCCTCACCATAGTTGCCATTAGCAAAGGCTTGTACTCCCGCTTGTTTCTGGGGTGTGGTATCTGCTGTTATTAAAATCCTCTCGCCCTGACTGATGCGATTTTGCAGTTGTCTTGAGCTTGGGGTATTGCCACCTGTAGTTTGACCGTTATTCCCCAAAATTCCAGCAACATCACCACCAAATCGGTTAGTGAACAACCAAAATCCCCCCGCTAGCAAGGCACCTGTAACTAGTAAGGACACAATGAGAACAGTTGTTTCGTTTTTCGGATTAGTCATTCCTGAAGTCCTGAGTGCTGAGTGCTGAGTCCTGAGAAAGTATGAAGGGTGAAGTATGAAGTATGAAGTATGAAGTATGAAGTGTGAAGTATGAATTCGGTTATTGGTTATCTTCCTCTCCCCTGCTCCCCCACTCCCCTGCTCCCCCACTCCCCTGCTCCCCCGCTCCCCTGCTCCCCTGCTCCCCTGCTCCCCTGCTCCCCTGCTCCCCCGCTCCCCCGCTCCCCTGCCCCCCTGCTCCCCTGCTCCCGCTTCACTTCACAGGAACAAAGCTATAGCGAAAGCCGGAACGGGGATCGGGGACAATTTCAACAAGTTGGGCTGCCTGATTGCGATCGCCTGACGGGAAGAAGCGCACAACGCCGGATGCACCCTCAGCGGAAAAGCTGGAGCTGGCTGGACAGCGTTTGTTGAACGCCTGGGCGTGTGGGATTTTGTTTGAGGGCGGCAATTAAAACTCTTGCCGCGTCGTAGGCTAGGGCGCTGCGCCAGTTGACATCACTTCTCCCTAACTGGGTGGCAGCTTGGGGATTCTTGGACTCCGGATTGCCTAAAATATGCCAAGGTACTGCCAGCACCATGCCTGCGGCGTTTGTGCCGCCTAATTGGAAGGTTTCCGGGCTATAAATACTGTCCCCACCCAGGAGTAGTAAGCGTCTGTCGTTGACTTGCACGACTTGTAAGGCTTTATCAAGGCTTTGAGAATTGGGCGCTAACATTAATACTTCTGCTCCCTGAGTGATCGCCTGTTGCACGTCACGTCCAGCATTAAAGTTGGGGTTTGCAAAATCAAACTCAGCCACCACCTGCCCACCGCCTCCAAACACAGCGGTGGTAAATTCGTTTTTTAGGGATTTGCTGTAGTTACTATCGGAGGTAAAAAATACCGCTACGTTTTGTTTTTTCAACCGATCGAACATATAGCGGGAAAGGGAGATAGCAGCAAAGCTATCGTTCGGTACGGTGCGATAGGGATAACTCCCCCTTCCCGATAGTTCCACTGACGTACTGGTGGGGGAAATTGCTACTAGTTGCCCGGCTTGATACGTTTCCCCTGCTGCCCGGGTGAAATTACTGTCAAAATAACCAACGACACCTAAGACTTGCTCGTTGTCCACTAGGGCAGAGGCGACTTGTTGTGCCACCTTTGGATCGTTGTTATCATTGGCAATGATGACTCGGATGGGAACCCCATTCACTCCGCCTGTAGAGTTCGCTTCTTGCTGCGCTTGGGCAACGCCTCGCAGCATCTCATTTGCCGTATTTACTTGGGTGCCAATCGGCACTGACGCCGCAATCGTGTAGGCACTTTGCTCTCCAATTCGAGCATTGTTGAGGTAAATCAGGGCTTCTGGATCGTTGCGGTTACGCTCCAAGGACGTTTCCAACTCCTTGATGGCAGCGTCATAATTGCCAGAGGCGATCGCTTCGGTGGCATCACGTTTTTGTGGTGTGGCGTCCTCGGTAATTAAAAGTTGCTCTCCGGCACTGATGCGTTCTTGTACAGGTAGCGCTTGTGTTCTTTCTTTCGTATTGCCACAGCTTCCCGCTAGGGTTCCTATATCAATAATCCCTCTTTGAGCCATCCACCATAAGCCACCCGCTACCAGCACTGCGGTAATGGCTAAAGACACTAACAGAGGTATGGTTTCGTTTTTTTGTGACATGAACCGCAGACCATCGCTTTTGAGGGTACATCTAGAGCAGTCGAGATATCAGTTTGTAAATCAGCCGGAAAATGGCTGTGACTGCGATCGCGCCTGCTGCCGCTAAAACTGATACTGATACCACAAGCACAATCGGGAGAGTAAAGTCCCACAACCCTCGGAAGAATACAACCGCCAGAAGGGAAATTCCCGCAATGATTACAAAATCAAACTTTTCGATAATGCGGCGAAATTGAGCATAAATCAGTGCTCCCACAAGCATTCCCCATAATCCCATGCTAAGGGCTGGGTTCTCTAACAAGCTTCCTAAGACCATTAAAATTAATGCGCCTTCAAAACCCGTAAAGGCTGCGCCCGCAAGGACTTCAACCAGAGAAAATGGCGCTCGTCGGGAGCGGGATAAGGAGGGAGTTGCAGGGGTAGGGGGGACGACAGTGGGAGAGGGTGTTGGTGGTGTTGGTGGGTTAATCGGTTGTGGAGTCGGCGGTGTTGGCAGTGGGTTAATAGGGGGTGTTGATATCGGCTGGGGTGTGGCGATCGCGTTTAGGGCGTCTAGTACCTCTGCGGATGACTGAAAGCGTTGATTGGGCGAGGCTAACAGCATCCGATTCAATACGGCTTCTAGCCCATCACTCACCGCAGCATAACTTCTCCAGTTCCACTGATTGCTATAGGAGTCATACAGCTCCCCAGCTTCCTTCCCCGTTAGCAAGGTAACGATCGTGACAGCGAGGGCATACAAATCGGTTGACGGGTACACCTGGGAACCTGCCATCTGTTCGGGTGGAGCAAATCCCATGGAATAAATGCCCGTCGATCTGCCAGCCGGAGTCCCCGGTGCTGCTTTAGTAACTTGCTTGACGGCACCAAAATCCAGCAAGTACAATCGCCCCGTGCGATCGCGCATAATGTTAGACGGCTTGATGTCCCGATGAATCGAGTGATGGTCGTGAACAAACTTCAGGACTTTGAGAATTTCCCGTAAAACTTCCAGTACTTCCGCTTCGGAATATTTCCCTCGGCGGGCAAGTTCGTTTTCTAAATCTTTGCCATCAATAAATTCTTGCACCAGATAGAAAAACTGGTCTTCTTTTCCCCTTTGCAGGCTGGGAACGCTCAAGGGGAAAAAAGCAAATAAGTCAGGAATTTGGGGATGGCGTCTGCCGAGTTGTTCTAAAACCTCAGCTTCGCGTTCAAAGAGTTTTTGGGCAATTTCTAGCTGTTGCGGACTCAAATCCCCCGACGGTTGGAAATGCTTGACTACACACTGACGCATTCCTGGTGTGTAGCGATCGCGAGCCAAAAATGCTGCCCCAAAGCCGCCTTTACCCAGTAACTTAGAGGGAAGGTAACGACCCACCAAAATCAGCGGCATTCCACAAGCCGTGCAATATTTTTGCTGTGCTGTTTGAAGAGTAGCTGTATTATCGAGGTCAGTAAAAAAGTTTTCCGGACGGGGACAGCCAGGACGGGTGCAGTGTAGTTCCATCGTTGTCAGTTGCCAGTGTCAGTTATGCATTGTCCATCGTCACTCGCCAATTGTCAGTTGCCCTGTACTCCTTCCCAATGACTAATGACAATTGACTAGTGACGCCTGACTAATGACTCCTGACAAAATATTAACTGCCCGTTAGCTGAGAAGACGCAGTTTTGATTTCTGAACTGAGTTTGGGGACAGAAGCTTTGACGCTTTCCTGCCAAGTGTTACTAGTAAACTCTGGCAAGATCTCCTGGTTGAAGGCTTCAGCAGCTTTCGAGCGGTAGCGATTGGGATTGACAATCACCGATAGTATCCGCTTGACGACGACTTCTTCGATCCGGGCGCGATAGAGAACACCCATTTGTAATTCTTTCTCAATGGCGGAGATAGAAACAAATGCAGCTCCGAGTCCGGCTTGTACTGCATTTTTGATCGCCTCAATCGAGTTTAGTTCCATTTCGATCTTGAGCCGTCGAGTATCGATGCTGCAGCGCGTCAAGACTTGATCGATCACTTTACGAATCGTGGACTGAGAATCAAGGGCAATAAATTGCAACTTATACAAATCGTCTTTTTGAATCGTCGTGACTCGTGTCAGAGGATGGAATGCTGGCAAAATTAGTGCCAGTTCATCTTCAGCATAGGGCAAAATTTCTAAGGTATCTTGCAACTCAGCGGGAACTTCGCCCCCAATAATTGCCAAGTCTACCTGTCCATTAGCAACACTCCAAGCGGTGCGGCGAGTGGAGTGAACCTGGAGCTGCACGGCGACATCGGGGTAGCGTTCGCGAAACATCCCAATCATCCGGGGTAGCAAATAAGTACCCGTCGTCTGAGAAGCTCCAACAATCAGTGTGCCGCCTTGGAGATTTTGCAAATCTTCAATGGCTCGGCAAGTTTCTTGGCACAGGGAGAGAATTTTTTCTCCATAGTTGAGCAGTAAATGGCCTGCTTCTGTCAATTGGGCGCGGCGTCCCCCTCGATCGAATAATGGCACGTCCAATTGCCGCTCTAAATTTTGCACTTGTAGGCTAACAGCCGGTTGTGAAACGTACAAGCTATCAGCAGCACGCTTGAAACTCCCCTCTGTTGCGATCGCTTTGAGGATACGGAGTTGATCTAGAGTAAAAGGAAGGTCAGACATACAGCTAAACCTGTAGAAAAAGGCAGTGATATTAAGGCATTTCAAACCGGCAGCACTGGAGCATCTGGCAAGAAATCTCGATTAAATCCTGGTAGTAGCGATGTTTGTGCAACTTCTGCTGACTTCGACAGTAACATAAGGCGGGATCAAGTCTTTCACAAAACTTGCTACGATGGAGTGTTTCCAGAGTTTACTAAAGTGTTATGAGTTTCCCGGCTTGGCTAAGTTCCAGTCACTTTGTCATCTTGGGGCTGCTGTTAGGATTTGCGATCGCTCACAGTGGTCTAGCGGCACTAAGACCTTGGGGAGAACAAAAAATCGGCCCTCGCTCCTATCGCATTCTATTTGCGTTAGTCAGCCTGCCGTTAGCCGTCATCTTAATTGTTTACTTCTTTAACCATCGCTACGATGGCGTAAAGTTGTGGCAAGTGCAAGGAGTGCCGGGTATCCAGTCGCTGGTGTGGGTTCTCTCCGCCGTTTCTTTCCTGTTTCTTTACCCCGCAACCTTTAACTTATTAGAAATTGCCGCCATTCAAAAGCCGGAAGTTCACCTCTACGAAACTGGGATTATCCGCATCACTCGTCATCCTCAAATGGTGGGTCAAATTATATGGTGCGTTGCCCACACCCTATGGCTAGGGACTAGTTTCACCCTGGTTACTTCTGTGGGGTTGGTATTGCATCATCTCTTTGGAGTGTGGCATGGCGATCGCCGTTTAACTCAGCGCTACGGGGAAGCCTTTGCCGCCGTCAAAGCCAGAACCTCTACTATTCCCTTTCTCGCCATCATCCAAGGTAAACAAACCCTGAAATGGCAAGAATTCCTCCGTCCTGCCTATGTCGGTGTCGCCGGATTTATCCTCCTCCTATGGTGGGCACACCCCTATCTCATCCGTGCCTCAGCCAACGTGAATTTATAAGAAAGTCCAGCTCAATAACAGCGTCACGCGATCCCAAATGGATGTAGCATGATCCAAAGTCCATTTAACAAGCGCAGAAAATCTGAGGGATCATGGTGCTGTCGGTCAGTGAGCGGACGTTTACACAAGAAGTTTTAGAATCCTCTACTCCTGTTCTGGTTGATTTCTGGGCTCCCTGGTGTGGATTATGTCGCATGATCCATCCTTTACTGCTTGAATTTCAATCGGAGTGGGGAGAACAAATTAAACTTGTCAGAATTAATGCCGACGAAAATTTAAAATTGGCAAATACTTATCGCCTCCAATCCCTACCAACCCTGGTACTGCTTGAGGGCGGGCAAGTTGTTTATCGGTTTGATTGTTTCCATAGTCGAGAGGATCTGCGCCGAGTGCTCGAAAATGTTGTTGTTCATTTGTTGCCAAATTCTGCTTAGAGGCTGAGGTAAGGCAACAAAAATTTTTTCTAGGCTAGAAAAAATTGCCTCAAGTCCCACGAGGAGCTGTTGATGGATTGTTATCGCCAGTTTACGAAGACCACCGATTAAGTTAATCGGTGGTTTTTTTCGGGAATTAACCGCCGCGATCGCACAGCAGATGTGTCAAGGCATAGCTTTTATTCCGTAGGTATATGTCACAATTGTTAACGGTTTAACCAAAATAGTTAAAGATATCTAAAGTAGGCATTTACGATGGAACCGCTCTATCAATATGCCTGGCTGATACCAGTTTTACCCCTGATGGGGGCAATGCTGGTCGGTCTAGGGCTAATTTCAGCAAACAAAACCGCCAATAGTCTCAGGAAACTAAACGCCTCGTTTATTGTTTCCCTATTGGGGGTGGCAATGGGGCTTTCCTTTGCACTGCTCTGGAGTCAATATCACGGACACGAGCCGTTCACTCGCACTCTAGAGTGGGCAGCCGCTGGAGACTTCCACCTGGAAATGGGCTACACCATCGATCACTTGACAGCATTGATGCTGGTGGTTGTGACGACGGTTGCCTTCCTGGTGATGATCTACAGCGATGGCTACATGGCTCACGATAGAGGATATGTACGCTTCTACGCTTATCTCAGCCTGTTCAGCTCCTCAATGTTAGGTTTAGTAGTCAGCCCTAACTTAGTACAGGTTTATATTTTCTGGGAACTTGTCGGCATGTGTTCTTACTTGCTGGTAGGTTTTTGGTATGACCGCAAAACGGCAGCCGAGGCGGCTCAAAAAGCCTTTGTCGTTAACCGTGTTGGTGACTTTGGTCTATTGCTAGGTATTTTGGGGCTTTACTGGGCAACTGGCAGCTTTGAGTTTGAAACCATAGGTGCCAACCTGCAAAGCTCAGTTACATTAGGTTCTATCAGTGGCGGATTCGCCGCTCTGTTGGCAATTTTGGTGTTTTTAGGGCCAGTTGCTAAGTCCGCACAGTTCCCCCTGCATGTCTGGCTACCGGATGCGATGGAAGGCCCTACCCCCATCAGCGCCCTGATTCACGCCGCCACAATGGTGGCAGCTGGAGTATTCCTAATTGCCCGGATGTACCCGGTGTTTGACGGTATCCCGGTGGTGATGACGACGATCGCTTGGACAGGAGCCTTCACGGCTTTCTTAGGCGCAAGCATCGCCATCACTCAAAACGACATCAAGAAAGGTCTGGCTTATTCCACCATCTCCCAGTTGGGCTACATGGTTATGGCAATGGGCATTGGCGGTTACACGGCTGGACTATTCCACCTGATGACCCACGCCTACTTTAAAGCGATGCTGTTTTTGGGTTCCGGGTCAGTGATTCACGGCATGGAAGGCGTCGTCGGGCATGATCCGGCTTTGGCGCAGGATATGCGGTTAATGGGTGGCTTGCGGAAGTATATGCCCCTTACCTCCTTAACGTTCTTGATTGGTACGCTGGCAATTTCTGGGATTCCTCCCTTTGCTGGGTTCTGGTCAAAAGACGAAATTCTGGGGTTAGCCTTTAACGCGAATCCTATGTTGTGGGCAATTGCCTGGGGAACGGCAGGACTAACTGCCTTTTATATGTTCCGGATGTATTTCTTGACCTTTGAAGGGCCATTCCGAGGCAATGACACGGAAATTCGCCGTCAGCTATTAATGGCGAAGAAACCCACTTCGGAATTAGCTTTTGGCCCTGGGGCAATGAACACTAAAGAACTGGAAGCCAACGCTCACGAAGAGAACCATCACCATAGTGAGTTTCCCCACGAGTCCCCCCTAACGATGACGCTACCGCTACTGATTTTGGCAGTACCTTCAACGCTAGTTGGCTTGGTGGGAATGCCCTTTGCAAATCACTTTGAGGAGTTCATTCACCCGGCTGGGGAAACAGTGGCGGCAATCATCGCCCATGAAGAGGGGTTTGATTTAACAGAGTTCCTGATTATGTCGGGTAGCACTGTTGGACTGGCTCTCATTGGGATTACCTTGGCATCGCTGATGTACCTGCGGCACAAAATTGATCCTAGTGCGATCGCTCAAAGCATCAAGCCCCTGTACCAGCTCTCTCTCAACAAGTGGTACTTCGATGATATTTACCACTCTGTCTTCGTCTTAAGTTTGCGCCGACTAGCACGACAAGTAATGGAAGTGGACTTCCGCGTTGTTGATGGTGCCGTTAACCTGACAGGCTTTTTCACCCTAGTTAGCGGTGAAGGTCTGAAATATCTGGAAAATGGTCGCGCTCAATTCTACGCTTTGATTATCTTTGGCGCAGTACTAGGGTTAGTAATTGTCTCTGGTGTGACTTGACAAGTTGTTAGTAGTTAGTTGCTCAATTTTCTCCACTTCCCCTAACTGCTAACCACTGACTAATAAGTAAGGACTAAGGACTAATGACTAACATGGCTGATTTTCCCTGGTTAACAGTGATTATTTTATTTCCCGTTGCGGCATCGCTGTTTATCCCTTTACTGCCGGATGACAATGGCAAGACAGTACGCTGGTATTCCCTGATTGTGGGGCTTCTCGACTTTTCTGCCATTGTTTATACCTTTGGCAGCCAGTATGACTTTAGTAAGCCAGGACTGCAAATTGTCGAACGATACGCCTGGGTTCCCCAACTCGACTTGAACTGGTCAGTAGGGGCAGATGGCTTGTCAATGCCCTTAATCTTGCTGACGGGTTTTATTACTACTTTGGCAATTTTGGCAGCTTGGCCAGTAACACTAAAGCCCAAGCTGTTTTACTTTTTCATGCTCCTGATGTACGGCGGTCAGATTGCTGTTTTCGCCGTCCAGGATATGTTGCTGTTTTTCCTGGTTTGGGAACTGGAGTTGATTCCGGTTTACCTACTGCTATCAATTTGGGGTGGAAAAAAGCGTCTCTACGCAGCAACCAAGTTCATTCTTTACACAGCTGGCGGGTCGCTATTTATTTTGGTGGCTGCCTTGGCGATGGCGTTCTACGGCGACACCGTTACCTTTGATATGCAAGCCCTCGCGGCTAAAGACTATGCCCTCAATGTTGAACTCTTATTCTATGCCGCGTTTCTGATTGCTTACGCCGTCAAGTTGCCAATTTTCCCCCTCCACACTTGGTTGCCAGATGCCCACGGAGAAGCAACGGCACCCGTGCACATGCTGCTAGCCGGAATTCTACTGAAGATGGGAGGATATGCCCTAATTCGGATGAATGCTGGCATGTTGCCCGATGCTCACGCTGTTTTTGCCCCCCTATTAGTGATTTTGGGGGTAGTGAATATCGTCTATGCTGCCCTTACCTCTTTTGCTCAACGAAACCTGAAGCGGAAAATTGCTTACTCCTCCATCTCCCACATGGGATTTGTCCTGATTGGTATCGCGTCCTTTACCGACTTGGGTTTAAGTGGTGCAGTGCTGCAAATGGTTTCCCACGGGTTAATTGGAGCAAGTTTGTTCTTTCTGGTGGGGGCAACCTATGACCGCACTCATACCCTGATGCTGGACGAAATGGGCGGTCTTGGGCAGAGAATGCGGAAAATGTTTGCCATGTGGACGACTTGTTCGATGGCGTCCTTGGCATTGCCAGGGATGAGTGGTTTTGTGGCGGAGTTGATGGTGTTTGTCGGCTTTGCTACCAGTGATGCTTACAGCTCCACCTTCAAGGTGGTAGTAGTCTTCCTAGCAGCAGTTGGGGTGATTCTCACTCCGATTTATCTGTTGTCTAATCTCCGGGAGCTATTCTACGGGCCAGAAAATAAAGAGTTGGTCGAACACGAAGTCTTGATTGATGCTGAACCGCGAGAGATATTTATCACGGCTTGTCTGTTGATACCAATCATCGGTTTTGGCTTGTATCCCAAGATGCTCACTCAGATTTACGATGCCACAACCCAGCAGCTAACAGCACGGTTGCGGAATTCAGTGCCAACGCTTGCCGAGCAAGCGCCTGTGGCGGCTAAAGGGCATAAGTTAGTGTCTCTCCAAGCTCCAGTTATTGGTGATTGAGTGCTTTATTTCTTACTGCTAGTGACGTTGTCTCAATCCCGTTACCTGTAACTACAAGAAGGCTCTGCCATAATATGCAGATTCGGCGCGAGATGAATGGCTCACAAGATTTGCAATGAAGTTACCTCAAGTGAATTGGCGTAAATATGCTGGTAGTTGAGGTAAAGCTTGAAGGAAAAAACAGCAGTACGAATAGCTTGATCAAGTCATTCGTACTGCACGTTTTATCCGCAATTTTTGCGTTAGATACTGGCCAGGTAGAACTGAGCAAGTTTATCGCTAACCTCAAGACGGTTTCTAGTCGCCTTATTTGCAAGGAAATCGGTGAGGATCTAAGTAAGATTTACAAAAAACCCGTGTTCTGGACAGGCTCTTATTTTGTCACTAGTTGCGGGGGGTGACAGTCGAGCAGTTAAAGACGTATGTTGAGCAGCAGGATACTCCAGAATAAGGATTCGCTGCCGCTCAATCTTATCTTTGTGGGCATTCCCCGCCCGTTATCCCTACAGGTATACCGGGTGACCCCTACCGACTTTTAGTTGGAATCCCCCCTATATCCGGTGTCAGAATCAGCGGTAAAAGGACGTCAAGGACGCATTGCTGTTGACGGAGCTACATTGTACTTTGCCAACTTCTCGGCGACCTCCGGTTCGTACAGCCGCAGATAATTCCAGTAGTTGCCAAATACCTGCTTGACGTAGTCCTTCGTTTCATCAAAGGGGATGCTTTCAACAAATTCATCTGGATCGGTGGGTTTTCCCCCTTTTAACCATTTCCCCAGATTGCCTTGACCAGCGTTGTAGCTGGCAACGGCGAGTAAGGAGTTGTTGTTGTACGCCTGATGCGTCTGAGCGAGGAACCAGGTGCCTAGCTTCACGTTATCCTCAGGATTCTCTAAAGCATAGTCCTCCACATTTAGCTCCTCTGCTGCCCAGTTCCCGGTAGTGGGTAGCATTTGCATCAATCCCACCGCCCCCGCTGTCGATTTAATATCAGGTTCAAAGCGCGATTCTTGGCGGATCAGCGCTGTGACGAGTAAGGGGTTGAGCTGACGCTCTTTGGAGTAGGTGTTGATCATCTCTTCGAAGGGGAGGGGATATAGCCCTTGCCAGTAGGTAAGGTCTTGGCGAATGCTTTGATACTCAGCTTGTTCTTCTGGATCTTCCCGGTCTTCGAGAGTAGCAATGAGGGCGATCCCCTCTAGATGCTCGCCGATTTCTAGATGCATCAGACCATCGGTAAATTGTTCAGCAACCGTTGGCTCAAGTCGGTTTTGAAATTCTGCTTGCCAAAGTGTCCAGGCGTCCTTGCTTTGACCGAGTTGGTAGAGTTCTTGCAAGGCAGCAGAACCGACGGGTAATAGGGGTCGTTCAACAGGTGATAAAACTTTTGGCGTCTGTTGACGCACAGTGGTGAAGTCACCGACATTCCAGCCCAACATAACGGCAGAGCGCCAGGCATAGTAAGACTGGGGATGCTGGGCAACAACCTGCTCAAAAGCGGCTTTGGCTTCCTGCTGATATCCCAGAGTCCGAGACCATTTACCGAACCAAAACCCTGCTTCTCGTGCTACATGACTCTTAGCATTTTCGGTGGTAATCTGCTGCGCCCATTTCCGTGCTGCATTCAAATCTCCACTGCTGGCTTTTTCTTGGGCAACCTGCCAGCGATATTCTGCCGCTGCTTCCGATTTGCCATAGTCGGTGAGCAGTATTTCACGGGTATTGGTGGCGGCTTCGGAAACTCTGAGACGATCTAAAATTCTGGCTTTGACTAATAGTGCCTGCCCAGCTTGTTCGGGAAATTGACCATCAATCTCACTGAGAGAGGATAGGGCTTCTCTAGGAGTTTCAATTTCTGCCATTCTCAAGTAGGCATTGGCTGCTTCTTCCGTATTGGGGAAGTTGCTGAGCAGCTCTTTGTAGGCACGTTTGGCTTCATTAGGCTTTTCGGCATACTGAAGTCCCAGGGCGGTTAGATAGGCATGGCGGGGGCTAGGTGGAGCTTTAGCGTAGGCAGAACTTGCTTGACCGTACTTTTTGGCTCTCCAATAGCTGAGGGCGATCGCTTCCCAATCTTCAGGCTGAATAATCTTTTCATAATCCGACCCAACGGCGTTGGTGTAGTTGCCGACTAGCTTGTCTAGTACTAGTGTTGTTTCCGGTTTGTCAAAGGCATATTTTGCCAGCAACAACATCAGTTTTGGTTGGTCTGGATCTTGCTTAATTCGTTGCTCGGCGAGTTTGAGAATGAGGGGATGAGAGGGGTACTTGGCGATCGCTTGTTCCCAATATTGCGGGTCATCTGGGGAAAAGGCATATAAGTGGCGGGCAATTTCCCAGAAACGGGGACGATAGGAAGCGTCTTTCGCTTTTTCCCAGTATTGAGGATTATCGTCAGCCAACGCATATAGAGCATGGGCGGCTACAGGATGGTCAGGATAGCGCTTAAGCAGCGTCTGCCAGGCTTCGGAGGCTTCTTCCTCATTACCCATGATTTCGTAGGCTTGCGCTCGTTTGAGCAGCACATACGCCGCTAAAACCGGGTACTCTGACTCGAGTTCTTCCAGCCAACGGAGGGCTGTTTCGCCCTGACCGAGTTCAATTGCCTCTACTGCTAGAAGATAACGAGCACGAGAGCGGTCTAGAGAGCTTTCCCCTTGGGCGATCTCTGTGAGTTGGACGGCTCGTTTGCTCGCTGGTAGGGAGACAAGGGTGAGAGTGGGTGTATCTACCTTCTGCCCTGACATCAGAGCATTCTGTGCCCCGAAAGGCAGCCGGGCGGTGAATTGCCCGAAACCACTGCCGTTCCTTGTTGCCACCACTGCTCCCCCAATCAGTAGTAGGCTCACCCCAGCACCAATAGCCAGAGCTATTTGTTTTCTCTGTTGCTGACGTTTCGTTGGATTATAGCGAGAGAAAACCAGGCGTGACCTTCTCATAGAACCTCCTGCTGATGATGCACATCCATACAAAATTTGGTGCGGGTGGCATCGCCAAACTGTAACTGACTTGAGCAGTAGGCTAGAGCCAACTGAAAGTCGTTAAACCTACTCAGATGGTCGCCACCGTTCTTATGACCATTAAGCCGCTTTCTAATCACAGTCGTAAATCCCTCTGTTTGAACAAATTGGTCTGGACAGGAAGAGCGAGTGATACTCTCTTGGTATTTCCAAATCCGTTGAGAAACCGAAGACCAATTCTGTTGGGTATTAAATTGCAATTTCTGCCTCATGTTGGCTGTGCAGCTATATTTATCAACGCCAAGGTTCAGACATGAAGTTTAGCGCTTATCTTTTTTCATTTAATAAATGTTTTATCTGATTTACAATTCTTAAGTCAATTCTCAAGAGATTCTTAGGGCAGTGAAACGACCACTGCATAAGCGATTGCTGGATTTCGATTAGTTTAAAATGGGGATCGGGGAATAGGAATTTGGAAGATACTTTTGAGTTGAGAGTTTTGAGTTTTTCGCTAGAGAGCAAGTCGGTAATCTCATCTTTACTAGCTTAACGATAAGATCAATCTTGGTGCAGGGGAGAAACCTGTACTCCTTTTTTATTCTCTCACCTAAAATTTACCGCCAAAACCCAGAGCGAACAACTCTGTATAAAGGAAAATAGATTTGTAGCCTGTTTGTACCTAACCTTGAGTCATCGTCAATCGTTATCATCTAAATCTATCAATGGTTCGCAGCCGCAAGAAGCCCACTTCAATCGCGCTCGTGCCAGCCTGCGGCAAGCCTTGTCCTGGTATTCCCCCAGAGTGCGAGCCAGCCAGCGTCAGCGTCAGACCGAAACGGCTGCCCTGCAAAAGGAATTAGCTGTTTTGAAGTCCACCCTTGATAAGTTAGACCAAGGGGTGATTCGGATGGCTGTGTTTGGGCTGGTGAGTCGGGGAAAATCAGCCGTATTAAATGCACTGGTGGGACAAAAGATTTTGCCAACGGGGCCTCTCAATGGCGTGACGCAGTGGCCTCGGTCAGTTCGCTGGACTCCTACAACGGGTAAGACACAGGTGGAGTTAATCGATACACCGGGATTAGATGAAATTGCCGGGGAAGCGCGGGCAGAAATGGCGCGAACAGTGGCAAGGCAATCTGACTTGATTTTGTTTGTTGTCGCCGGGGATATTACTCGCACGGAGTATCAAGCGCTGTGCGAGTTGCGGCAGTCTCAGAAGCCGTTAATTTTGGTATTTAACAAGATTGACCTTTATCCCGAACAAGACCGCCAGAAAATTTACCGTCAGCTACAACAACTGGGGGCAGGAAGCACTAAGGGGAAGCGTTTAGAGCAGCTACTATCGGCAGAGGAGATTGTCATGGTAGCGGCGGAACCTGCCCCGGTAGAAGTGCGGGTGGAATGGCCTGATGAACGTGTGACTTACGAATGGGAAACCCCACCCCCTGATGTGGAGCAGTTGAAGCAGAAAATTTTGAGTATTTTGAATCGAGAAGGGCGATCGCTACTGGCTCTCAATGCTCTTGTTCAAGCTAGGGAAGCGGAGGCAAGTATTGCCCGGAAAAATATCCAGTTGCGTCAAACGGAAGCGGAGGAGATCATCTGGCGCTATACCAAATACAAAGCTTTGGGCGTGGCTCTTAATCCCATCGCGGTACTGGATGTCTTAGGTGGGACGGTTGCCGATTTAGCGCTAATTCGTGCTTTGTCGCGGCTGTATGGTTTGCCGATGACTGGGTATGACGCAGGCAAGCTGTGGAAAAAGATTTTGACCAGTGCGGGAGGGGTGTTGCTGGCCCAACTCGGTAGCAGTGCCATCTTAGGGCTGGGGAAAAGTGCGGCGGCAGCTGCAAGTGCGTTTGAAAGTCCCACGATTCTCACCGCCTACGCCGGAAGTGCCATCACCCAAGCCGGAATTGCTGGTTACGGAGCTTATGCGGTGGGACAGGTAGCGCAGGTATATCTAGAACAAGGCTGCACTTGGGGGCCTCTTGGGCCGAGTACGGTGATTCAAGATATTCTCTCGGAAGTTGATTCCGATACGATTCTTTATCGCCTGCGGCAAGAATTGGAGCAAAAGCCAGAAAAAGGCTGAGGGCTGACCTTTATGGGGTTATAGAAAAAAAGCAGGCAAGATGCCTGCTCTACAAATATTGTTTTACCTGACTTTGAAGAGGCGCTTTACTGGTTTTCGGCACGATTCAACATCGCTTCTTTTATATGTTCAACTTGGTGACGACCTTCTGTTGTCAACCCTCGCGCTTGTTCATGTTCCTGGTCATTTTCTGGTGTGGGATGAGCCACTTCATCTTCAGAACGATTGAGCATTGACTCATTGATATGTTCTTGATGACGACGCTGTTCTGTCATTAAATCGCGTTCTTGTGCTTCTGTATTCATCTGCTTTTCCTATTAATGTTTGTTATTTTCAAAGGTTTATAGCTTAACGGTAGCAAAGGTAACAAAAAATTTCACTGGCTTGAGGTAGTCCCAAAGGAAGAAACTGCCGATTGAGTTATCTGTTTGATTTCTGCTAAATCAGGAGTTGAAGTTGGGCTATCCATACCTAACCAGAGGAGATACTCTACATTACCCGCCGGTCCTGTTAGGGGCGACCAGGTTAAGCCTTTGTATGCCCAGCTTAGGGATTGGGCCGCCTGTAGAACCTGAAAAATAGCATCCGCATGGTCAGCCGGATTGCGGACAACGCCTTTTTTTCCCACACGCGATCGCCCGACTTCAAACTGTGGCTTTACTAGCAACACCAGTTCTCTCGGTGCTTGCAAAAGATTCCACAGGGGTTCTAAAACTTTGGTCAGCGAAATAAAGGACACATCTACTACGGCCAAATCTGCCAGTGGGCGATCGCCGTACAACTCAGCAGGTTGCAGGTAGCGGAGATTGGTACGTTCTTTCAACGTCACCCGCTCATCGTTACGCAGACCCCAGTCTACTTGTCCGTAGCCCACATCGACACCATATACTCGTTTGGCACCCGCTTGCAGTAAGCAGTCTGTAAATCCCCCCGTAGAGATTCCTCCGTCTAAGCAAATGCGTCCGGCGATGGGAAGATCGAACTCTTTCAGGGCTTTGGCTAACTTCTCGCCGCCTCTGGAGACATAGGGCGATCGCGCTTTAACCTGAATATCGGCTGAGGTTGGTACCTCTGTTCCGGGTTTGTCGATAATTTGATGATTAACAGTCACCTCCCCGGCACGGATCAGCCGTTGCGCGAGTTGGCGGGAGGCGCATAAGTCGAGTTCTACCAGTAAGGTATCGAGTCGTTGTTTAGCCAAGGTAATGTAGTCTGCTGAAGAAATTAAAGCGAATGATTGGTTGATCGCTGGGGACTACTTCTATTTTGAGGGAAGAGGCGATCGCCAAACCACAAAGAACGCGATCGCCTCTAGACTAAGCTGATTAGGTACGTAAAAAAGAGTCAAATCATTCATCCAATGGGTCAAAAAATTCGTGGTGTTGTTGCGGCGGGACATCAGAAAACTGCCGAAGCAGGTGCCCAAATGCTGCACTTAGGGGGAAACGCCTTTGACGCCTCTGTTGCAGCAATTCTCGCTTCTTTTGTAACTGAACCGGGACTCACCTCGGCGGCGGGTGGTGGCTTTCTTCTAGCCCATACTTGCGACAATCAGGATATTTTATTTGACTTTTTTACTCAAACCCCTAGCCAAAAAAGAAACCTGAATGAAGTCAACTTTTATCCAGTGGAAGTCGATTTTGGGGTGACGGTACAAGAGTTTCACATCGGATTAGGCTCTGTTGCCGTCCCTGGAAATATCGCCGGAGTATTTCATGTTCATAAACGCCTGGGACGGTTGCCCTTCAAAGTCGTTGCTGAACCGGCGATAGAGTATGCCAGAAACGGAATTCAACTTACCCCATATCAGCATTACTGTATTACTCAAATCCTTAGACCCATTCTCATTCAAGAACAGGATGGGTGTCCCGTTTATCTGCCTACGGGGGAAGCGATCGCCTTAGGCAAATCCTTATTGATGAAGGACTTTGCGGATACCTTAAGCTATTTAAGTGAACAAGGAGAAAGAGAATTTTACGAAGGCGAAATTGCCAAAACATTAGTGAAAGATTGCCAGAAGTCTGGAGGGTATTTGACCCTAGATGACTTAAAGAATTATCAAGTTATTGAAAGAAAACCCCTGACCATCAGTTACCGCGACACTACTTTCTTGACTAATCCTCCCCCTAGTTCCGGCGGCATATTAACTGCCTTCGCCCTCAAACTTTTATCCCGCTCTAATTTGGCTGAACTTGGCTTTGGAACCAGTCGTCATTTAGAAGCCCTGGCTCAAGCGATGCAACTGACTAATGAAGCCAGAAAAGAAAGTTACAATTGCAGTATTTATAATCAAGATGTAGTTGATAGTTTCCTTAATTCAGAACTTCTATCAAAGTATGCTAATCAATTTGAAAATATTATTAATAAATGGGGAAGCACTACTCATATTAGCGTTATAGATACGGAAGGGAATGCTGCCAGCGTTACTACGTCTAACGGCGAAGGTTCGGGATATGTGATTCCTGGGACAGGGATTATGATGAACAACATGCTAGGGGAGGAAGATTTGAACCCCCAAGGCTTCCATCAATGGCGTGAAAATACGCGAATTTCGTCAATGATGGCACCCACTATTGTTTTAAAAGACAGTCAGCCGGAGATTGTTCTGGGTTCTGGGGGTTCCAATCGCATTAGAACCGCTATTTTGCAGGTGATTTCTAATATTGTTGATTTTAAAATGTCAGCAACTGAAGCGGTAGATAGTCCAAGAACCCATTGGGAAAACCATGTTTTTCACCTTGAACCTGGATGGAGTCAGGAGGTTATGGAAACGTTAAGGCTACCTAATACTCAGCAAGTAGTGCAGTGGCAAGAAAAGAATATGTTCTTTGGTGGCGTTCACACCGTATCAAAATTGTCTGATGAGTTACTAGAAGGGGCTGGCGATCGCCGTCGTGATGGTGGCGTTGCAATCGGCTAGAATCAGGTGTATTCTTCTTTACTGGCACTACATCGTAGATATTCTATAACGGCAATGCCATAAACTCCCTTAAGTTTCCAGCAAAATTACGGAGGAAGCTAGTAATAACCCTTGGTTTGCCAAGAGTTATCAGTATTTACCAATAAGAAAAATTTTCATTTTATTGTTTGTAGTTTAGTCGTCTTCCTTTAGAGATACTTAAAAATACGCAGAAGTTATCTGAAATTAAAGAGTCAATCAAGAAAAAAACTAATACTAGACAAGCTGTAACAATTTGTTTATAAGTGAAACATACGACAGCAAGTCCTACTAATTCTCAGTCTAAGACTTGGTCTGAAGTTACGGTTGCTTCCTAGGCAACGAAACAGTTAAAGGTCTTCTTAAGAGTTATAGAACATGAGAACTAAGCTATTTTCGCTCGCCAGTGTAGCCTTAATCACCGCAGGAGCAACCCTTGCTTACGGTCAGTCTGCTACCGCTGCTACCTTTGCAGAAGGAAGTTGGGATGGAAAGGACAAGACCCTGCAACATATGTTTGACGGCGCTGGCATGAAAATCGATGCCGTAAAGGATCAGACTAGTGCCACTGCCTTTGAAAGTATTGGCTCAACCTTCAGTGCCAAAATCCTCTGGGAAATGGCGGGGAACTGGAACAAAAACAAGTTTGGAATTTACGAAATCGCTAACAAAGATAACAAAATTCAGCTCTTTGATGGAGAAGCTGGACACTGGTCTGATGCAGTAAACGCCTCCTTTAAGGGTGCCTTCGGCTTCTATCTCTGGTCAGCAGGCGATAAAAATAATTCGGAAGCTTATTACTACACGCAAAACGTCCTCAACCCAGGTGGGACTGACCAAGTAGCCGTCTACAACACGGGTAAAGATGAATTTACCTTCGCCTTTGAAGACCTCTGGGCGGGTGGTTTGGCTAAGGGTACAACTGACAACGACTACCAGGATATGGTCGTGAAGGTTTCCGGTATCCGGGTAGCGCAAACTCCCCCTGAGTCAGTTCCCGAACCCACCACAATACTAGGTTTGGGATTAGTTGCTGGGTCTTTCTTCGCGTCCCGCCGCCGCAAAGCCAGCGAGGGCTAATTGTTACCTAGTTAGGTTTGAGAGGGAGTGAGTAAAAGTTAGGGGTTAAGAGTCTAGAGGCTTTTAACTCCTTTTTTTTAGTCCTAAGTTCTCAATTTTTCTGACGCGGATGCAGGGTAACGTAGGATGATGGCATCTGGTGAGATTCGACGGCAATATGAGCGAACAAATTGGCTCCGACTACCGCTTAGAGCGGGATTCCATGGGAGAAATGAAGCTTCCCAACCACGTCTACTATGGGATTCAAACATTAAGGGCGGTAGAAAACTTTCCGATTAGTGGCATCAAGCCTTTACCGACTTACGTAGACGCTTGCGTACTGATCAAAAAAGCTACAGCGATCGCTAATGGCGAACTTGGCTGTATTCCTCAAGACATCAGTAATGCCATTGTTGCTGCTGCTGATGAAATCCTGAAAGGGAAATTTCGTGACCAATTTGTGGTGGATGTCTACCAAGCTGGGGCGGGGACTTCCCACCACATGAATGTCAATGAAGTGCTGGCAAATCGAGCGCTGGAAATTTTGGGGGAGGAAAAAGGTAACTATGAGCGGGTTAGCCCCAACGACCACGTTAACTACGGTCAATCCACAAATGATGTGATTCCTACGGCGATTAGGATCGGGGCGCTACTGGCGTTAGAACATACGCTTTATCCGGCATTATCGGATGCGATCGCTGCTTTGGACAATAAAGCCGACGAATTTCAGGATGTCGTTAAATCTGGGAGAACGCACCTGCAAGACGCTGTCCCCGTGCGCTTGGGTGAGGTTTTTCGGGCGTGGGCGCAAATTCTCTGCGACCATATGCAGCGGCTGGAACGCGCGGCTGAGGACTTGTGGCAGTTGGGTTTGGGTGGTAGTGCGGCGGGTACGGGGTTAAACACCCATCCCCAATACCGGGAACGGGTGGCGCAAATTCTCTCTGGGTTAATTGAGCAACCGTTGCAAGTGGCACCCCACCTAATGGCAGCAATGCAGAGTATGGCTCCCTTTGTCAGTGTTTCTGGGGCGGTACGGAACCTCGCTCAAGATTGCGTCAAAATTTCCCATGATTTGCGGCTGATGGATTCGGGGCCAAAAACTGGATTAAAGGAAATTCAACTCCCGCCTGTGCAACCGGGTTCTTCGATCATGCCGGGGAAGTACAATCCCGTGATGGCAGAGATGACCTCAATGGTTTGCTTTCAGGTGATGGGTTACGATAATGCGATCGCCTTAGCTGCCCAAGCCGGACAACTAGAACTGAATGTGATGATGCCGCTAATTGCCTACAATCTGATTCACAGCATCGAAATTTTGGGTAATACCATTGCCGCGCTAACCAATCGTTGTATTGAGGGGATCGCTGCCAATCGCGATCGCTGCTATAACTACGCCGAAGGCAGCCTCGCCCTCGTCACCGCCCTAAACCCTCACATCGGCTACCTCAACGCCGCCGCCGTTGCCAAGGAATCCCTAGAAACGGGTAAATCTCTCCGGCAAATCGTGTTGGAACGAGGACTAATGGACGAAGCCGCCCTTGCCCAAGTGCTAGACCTGGAAAAAATGAGCGCTCTGCCGACAACAGAAGCTTGAGGAACGTTTTCCTGACGGGGATGAGGGTGCTCGACATTTTGTGACATCCTCCCACGCTGAATCAAAGATTACAGCGTAGGCTTCCCCACCTCACGATGGAGATTTCCTGGTTATTTCCCTTCGACTACGCTCAGGGTATTTCACCACTTGCCTAGAGCCGCCTTATGGCTTACTCCCCAACAGACCGATTGCCCAGGCAGTTTCCGTTCCGCACAGCCCATGCGTACTGATTACCAATCAAAACTTTTGCCGAAAGGAAATAGACCTAGATACTGTGAAGTTTTTACCCAACCACAGCGTCAAGACTATCGCGCTTAACTTTTCGGGTTGGAACCCCCTAACTTCAGTTTTCAAGGTTCAGACTAGTTTATGCCGTTTGCGCTGTTCACCACGTTTCTAAGACGTGTTCGTTTGAGTCAAGGCAACCGTTAGTTATCCGGTATGTCAACGTTACCACTGATTGAACGTATCGACTTGTTAACTTTGGGGACATCGAGTCCCCTAAAATTAACAAGGGGCAGTCCATGTATCCACGCGCGAAATCAGAGATTATGGTGGGGGTATTATCGCTCCCCCTACCCCCCTCATTTAGATACAGTAAGCTAAAAACAACTTATCCGTCCGCGTCGGTAGATTGGAGGAGATTCTTTCCATGCAAAGCCAAGACAGCGTTATCCAGATGACCTTTCACTACACTGACGGTCAGTCTGAATCGTTCTATATCTACGATCCCCCAAACATTCACGACACTGCCCAAGAACTGCGGCAAGAAGTACGACACTTTCTCGATAAAAACTGGTGGATTCTTCACTTGCAGGAAGAAACGGTATACATCAACACCGCCCACGTCCTCAAAGTGGAGGTCAAGCCCGCCATTCCTGAACTGCAAGGTGAAGGGGTATTCTCCAATGCCGAACGTATAACGGCTCTGACTCGGAGGTGAGATGAAGGATGAAGGATGAAGGATGAAGTGTGAAGGATGAAGTATGAAAGATGAAGTGTGAAGGATGAAGTATGAAAGATGAAGGATGAAAGAGGTTATCGATTCTCCTCATCTCCCTCTCTTCTTTCTAACCTCCGCGTCCTCTGTGTCTGGTGCGGTTTATTAAAACCCTCATCCCCTCATCCCCCACTCCCTCCCTACTCAGGACTCACCGACTTAGAACTCACCGACTCACCGACTCAGGACTCCGAAAAATGACTATTAAGCAAGCTTCCGTTAGTTTGATTCGGGCTGACTCCTATGAGCGGCAGCAGTTACGGGAATCTTTGGAAAGGCTGCTGGAACCGTTGGGAGGAATGAAGGCGTTTGTTAAAGTTGGCGATCGCGTTTTGCTCAAACCCAATCTCCTTACAGGTGGGCGTCCTGGCAAAGAGTGCATTACTCGTCCAGAACTGGTTTACTGCGTTGCTAAATTAGTACAAGAAGCAGGCGGGAATCCCTTTCTGGGTGACAGCCCTGCCTTTGGAAGCTGCTACGGTGTTGCCAAAGCTAATGGCTATCTGCCGCTGACAGAAGAACTAAATTTACCCATCGTTGAATTTCGCGGTCAGCGTTACGAAACCACCAACAGCGACTTCAATCACCTGCGTCTCTGCAAGGAAGCGATGGATGCGGATGTTGTGATTAATTTGCCGAAAGTTAAGTCCCACGTACAGCTCACTCTCACCTTGGGCGTCAAAAATCTTTTTGGTTGTGTCCCTGGCAAAATGAAAGCCTGGTGGCACATGGAAGCCGGGAAGGACGCTAACCGCTTTGGGGAAATGCTAGTCGAAACCGCACGGGCGATCGCTCCTAACCTGACTATTATCGACGGCATCATTGGTCACGAAGGTAATGGTCCTAGTGGCGGCGAACCTCGTTTTTTGGGCATCCTAGGAGCCTCAGCAGATGTGTTTGCCCTCGACCGCGCCCTGGTAGATATCCTCAATGTTGATCCCGCTCTTGTCCCCACTGTGGCAGCACAAACCCGGCTAGGGCTAATCTCTGAGTTAGCAAATATCTACTTTCCTCACCAACGTCCAGCCGACTTAGTTGTGACTGACTGGAAGCTTCCAGAGGCTTTAATGCCCATTGATTTTGGGATGCCTCGCGTCATCAAGTCCACTTTCAAGCATCTCTATATCCGGTTTATCAAAGAGCCACTGAAAGTTGATCGACAAAAGATAAATAGCCGCTAGCTGAGGATAAAAGTCGCTACCTTCAAACTCTGGACTGTCTTCAATCCTGATTATGTAGGCTTTGCTACGGCATCATAAAAAACCGACAGCGTAAGCTAATGCTACCCTCCGATTGCTAACAAACCGCCTTCAGTCACAAGGCGGTTTTTTGTGAAAATTATTCAGCCATTCTCATCGCCATTCCGATGCCAGTAGAATTGTTGATCTTTCCCCTATCAGTCACAACGCTACCTTTGCAACCGAAGCTAATATCAGGCTTTGGGTGGGAAATATGTATCTATCGCGACCAAAATTTAATTTGACGCGGGGCGATCGCTGAATTTGATTAGCGCCAATTAGGAACTTTTTATCCTTAATAATTTACCCTTGCAGTTTATTACATCGCTTGTAACCCTAGTCACCTCTACCATCAGGAGTAACTATGAGGCTACTGTTTCATTCGATTAGTTTCCTTGAGATTGTTTGCTAAACGACAATTAATCCGAAATATATCGCTAAAATATAAAGTATAAGAGGGTTTAAAATTGCCCCCTTGTACTTAATTACTTCCGATTGCACGAGTTCAATTCTTAACTAATTTATGGAATCTAGTGGCCCGTCTAGCAACTCTTCTGAACCCCCGCCCTATAGGTGGGCAGAGATTATGGGCACAGTCATTGCTTTGTTGACCCTAACGTTGCCTCCGTTTGTCATCGCTTCTTACTCTTCAAGCACTCGCGTTGACATTTTGCAACAAACGACTTACTCGCTTCCCAGGTCGGAATAATTGATTTAAAAATAGTTATATAGTCAAAACATGATGGATTGAGTCCTGGAAAGTCAGCCTGAAGCTGTAAAGTTCTGGGGTATTGTTGCACGTTGTCAGTCCTCAAGAACAGCGCTAGCTTTTAGGTGAAAAAATTTGTGGTATCCCGCTACTTTTAGGCGGGGACAAGTCTGATTGTCTACCTTGGCGGTATAAGCTAATTGCATCTTGGGGTTAGGAGGAGCACAGCTGTACCAATGGCGGCGTTTGGCTAACAGATGCTGAACCATTGGCACTCAAGACTGTGTATCCTTATTCCCGTAGAATGCTACACGGGGGAATCACTTCTCCTTTTCGGAGGTGTAGTTCCTGTGGCTGGAAGTCTGACTTTCACCACACCCGTTTGCTGTATCAATTGCTTAGGAGTTTTAGGTTCTTGGATTTATCACGCATTCCTGCTCAACCCAAACCCGGCTTACTTAATGTTTTAATCGAAATTCCTGCCGGAAGCAAAAACAAGTACGAGTTTGATAAAGATCTAGAAGCTTTTGCTCTAGATCGCGTCCTGTATTCTTCGGTACAGTACCCCTACGACTATGGCTTTGTGCCCAACACCTTAGCCGATGATGGCGATCCGCTTGATGGTATGGTATTAATCGATCAGCCAACCTTCCCAGGGTGCGTTATTACGGCACGACCAATTGGCATGTTAGAGATGATCGACGGTGGCGATCGCGATGAAAAAATCCTTTGTGTTCCTGACAAAGATCCGCGCTATGCCAACATCAAGTCTCTTCAAGACATCGCTCAACATCGCTTAGATGAGATTGCAGAATTTTTCAGGAGTTACAAAAACCTGGAAAATAAAGTGACGGAAATTCTCGGTTGGCAAGACATGAGCAAGGTAACACCTCTCGTGGAAAAGTGCATCGAAGCCGGTAAAAAGTAGATAGGGGATAAACCCCAGTATCAACAGCTTCACACCAAATCAGGTAGGCGAACACACGTTGCTTTCAGCGACGCGATCGCACTTTCCTGATTTGACTGTGACAGAACTTAATAAGTAGTGAGATTTCTGAGAACGCTAGAATGTACTGACTGGACAAAAACCAAAATCTTCCCGACCAGAACAAGACGGCTGGTAAATTCAAAGTAGGGGCAAGTGCGAATTCGTTTGCCAAGCTCGATCGTTACATACTCAGAGCGCATTTATCTCGTGTGAGTATCATTTAAGAACACTACAACGGTGTGAAGAGTGGCGGGCTTTACAGTCTAACTTGATTATAAAGATGCCAGATATCGATCCAGCCTCGCCAAAGCCAAAAACGTCTCATAGAACAGTCGGTATGGTAAATAGTTCGGCTGCCGATTTTATCGTCCAGTTTTGGGGGGTTCGAGGGCAGATTTCGGTTCCCGGAAAAGAAACAATCCGCTACGGTGGCAATACTGCCTGTGTGGAAATGCGCCTCGGCAATAAGCGCCTAATCTTCGATGGTGGTAGTGGTTTGCGAGTGCTAGGCAATCAGTTACTCTCCCAAATGCCAGTCGAAGCTTATGTGTTTTTTACCCATTGCCACTGGGATCGCATTCAAGGCTTTCCTTTTTTTATTCCTGCGTTCATTCCTGGTAACTGCTTCCACATCTACGGCGCAGAGGCATCTGATGGAGAGTCGATGCAGCAGCGCCTTTCCCGGCAAATGCTGGGGCCAAATTTCCCCGTTCCCCTCCAGATCATGGCTTCAAAGCTGGAGTTTAACCACATAAATCCTGGCAGCAAGCTAGTCCTAGACGATGTAATTATTGAAACCAGTCTTCTCAACTACTCTCAGCGTTCAGTTGGCTATCGTGTCACCTGGCAAGGACACACAGCGGTTTATGCAACAGCGAGTTGCTGCTGCCGTGATGCCCTTGATCGCAGTTTACGGGACTTAGCCGCTCAAGCTGACCTGCTGATTTTGAATGCCCCTAGCGCGGCGGCAATGACCGAAGGGAAAGAGTCTTGTTTGCAGCGTTGGCAGGATACCCCTTGGGAAAAATGGGTAGCATCAGCCGCCGCAGCGAATGTCAAGCAGTTTGTTCTCTCTAGTTACGATCCCGACTACAACGATGATTTTCTCGACCAGGTAGAGCAGCAAGTGCAGTCAGTCTTTCCTAACAGCGTGCTAGCGCGTGAGGGGATGGTTTTACCTGTGGGTTACGCCAAGTAGAAAAAGAAAAGAGCAGTCCTGTAGAGACGTTGCAGGCACCCTCTCTACAACTTTTATACCTTTTCCCTTTTAAGAGACTACCCATAGCTCCCCCAACCCTTCTTAAAAAAGGGGAGTAAGAAAAGTATCTGTAGCAAGCATTTAGAGAATTGGCATTACTCCCTACAAAGAGCGATCGCGTGCAGCTTCAAGGGCTTGCCTAACTTGGTTAAAGCCTGTACCGCCGTAGCTGTTGCGTGCAGAGACAACTTGGGCGGGGGCGATCGCTTGATAAATATCTTTTTCAAACGCAGGGTGGAGGGCTTGCCATTCCTCCAAACTTAAATCTTTGAGCAATTTACCTTTAGCAAGGGAGGTTCTAACCACCTTCCCGACAAGATTATAGGCATCTCTAAACGGTACTCCTTTGGCGGCTAGGTAGTCTGCCACATCAGTTGCATTGGAAAAGTCTTCCGCCACCGCTTCGGCTAGACGTTCGTGCTTAAATTCCAGCCCTTCCTGCAGCAAAATTGTCATGGCTTCCAGGCAAGCTTGCACAGTGTTGACACTGTCAAATAACGCTTCTTTGTCCTCTTGCAAATCCTTGTTATACGCCAGGGGTAGCCCCTTCATCAGTACCAGCATCGCCTGCAAATGACCAAAGACACGCCCCGTTTTTCCTCTTACTAGTTCGGGAATATCAGGATTTTTCTTTTGGGGCATGATACTAGAACCCGTGGAGCAGCTATCTTTGAGGGTGACAAAGCTAAATTCTTGCGATGCCCAGAGGATGATTTCCTCCGATAAGCGGCTGAGGTGAACCATGATCAAGCTGCTAGCACACAAAAACTCAATGGCAAAGTCGCGATCGCTCACACCATCTAAACTGTTGGCATACACGCCAGTAAACTTTAGTTCCTGCGCCGCGTAGTGCCGATCGATGGGAAAGGTCGTCCCCGCTAACGCACCGCAACCCAAGGGGGAAACATTCACCCGCTGGTAAATTTCCCCTAGGCGTTCCCAATCTCGCTGAAGCATTTCCCAGTAAGCCAGGAGATGATGGGCTAAACTGAGTGGCTGTGCCCTTTGCAGGTGAGTGTAACCAGGGATCAGCGTTTCCACATTCGCCTCAGCAATGGTCAGCAGAACAGCCTGAAACTCACGCACTCGGCTGCGAATCTGCTCAATTTTGTCGCGCAGGTACAACCGGGTATCCGTGCCTACCTGGTCATTACGCGATCGCCCCGTGTGTAGCTTTTTCCCCACATCCCCCGCAATTTCCGTTAGCCGTCGTTCCACCGCAAAGTGAATATCTTCAGCGTCAATGCCGGGGTTAAACTGTCCGTCTCGGTATTCCTGACGGATTTGTTCTAAGCCTGCAACAATCTGTTCGCCTTCTTCCGGGGAGATAATGCCCGTATGGGCAAGCATCTTGGCATGGGCAACGGAACCCATCAGGTCATATTCAATCAGTTCAATATCAAAACCGATGCTGGCATTAAACCGCGCGATTGCGGGATGCAATGTTGATTCAAACCGCTGACTCCAGGTTTTTTGTTCAGTCACTTGAGTTAACTAAAAAGGATGAAGGATGAAGAGAGTCGGTGAGTCGGTGAGTTGATGAGTAGGGAAGAAAGTATGTTCGGCGAAGCCGTTGCCGGAGGCGAGGGTGAAGTATGAAGTATGAAGTATGAAGTATGAAGGGTGAAGTATGAAGGGTGAAGTATGAAGGAGGTTATCAGTTCTCCCCCGCACCCCCGCACCCCCGCACCCCTGCTCCCCTGCTCCCCTGCTCCCCTGCTCCCCTGCTCCCCTGCTCC
>NZ_JCACLG010000035.1:0-41470 GCF_059505785.1 Kastovskya adunca
GGGACTCTTCAGGGCTATTGAAAGCCCCGTCTCTAAAGAGCGGGGAAGCTTACCCTATCTGCTAGCGGCTGTTTTTTAGCAATCATCCACCCCATTAGTGCTACTGATGGGGTTTTGAGCGCTTGGCAGTGAATTTGGGAAAAGCAAGCTACCACGTTATTCTGTACAAACAATTTAATTGTTTCTTGCTATCTGCCATGGAAACTCCCGAAATCCTCATTGATTGTCAATGTGAAAATGCTGAGGGCCCACTCTGGCATCCTATTGAGCAGCGTCTTTATTGGGCGGATATCCTCGCCGGACACTTATTTCGCTACGATCCCGTTACCCGTACCCACGAGCAAATATACTCCGGGGAGCCTGTTGGGGGGTTCACCATTCAAGCCGATGGCTCCCTGCTCCTGTTTAAAGCACGGGGAGCGATTGAATGCTGGAGTGAGGGAAAACTCACCACATTGATTCCTGAACTACCAGAAGAACGGGAAACCCGCTTTAATGATGTGATTGCTGACCCTGTAGGGCGGGTTTTTTGCGGCACAATGCCTGCTCCCGATCGCGATGCTCGGATTTATCGTTTAGATACTGATGGTTCTATCTCGATTGTTATTGAGGGAATTACTCAGGCAAATGGGATGGGCTTTACTCGCGATCGCCAACACTTCTACTACACGGACTCGCCCGAACAAAAAATTTACGGCTGTGACTACGACGAAGAAAGCGGTTCCTTAAGTAACCAGCGAGTGGTGATTGCCACGCCCCCTGATCAAGGAGAACCTGATGGGATGACCGTTGATGCGGAAGGCTATATCTGGTCAGCTCGTTGGGATGGCGGACATCTCTTCCGCTACGCGCCGGATGGTACGGAAGTGTTACGCATTCCTTTCCCAGCGAAGAAGGTAACAAGCATCACCTTTGGCGGGGAGGACTACACCGACATGTTCGTCACTACCGCTGGCGGCAATAATCGAGAGCAAGAAGGAAGCGGAGCCGGGGCAGTTTTTCACCTCAACTTAGGTATTCAAGGTGTGCCCGAATTCCTCTCCCAGGTGGCTGTACCGGAGGAGTGATCCGGCGGTAACTTACTCTCCCTGATTTACTCGCAGTTGTCCGCAAGCGGCATCTCGTTCTAAACCGCGAGAACGGCGGATGCTGACGGCGATATGTTGTTCTTTTAGAGCCTCTACAAAGGCTTGAATTCGGCGATCGCTGGGACGTTGATAATCAACTTCGCTAATCGGATTGTAGGGAATCAAGTTAACGTGGCTTTGGAAGCCGCGCAGGTGTTCGGCGAGTTCGGTAGCGTGTTCTGGTAAGTCGTTGAGTTCTGCTAAGAGGATGTATTCAAAGCTGACGCGACGACCCGTAATTTGCACATACTCTCGGCAATCTTCCAAAAGCGTCTCTAGGGGATAGTGATGAGCGCTGGGGATAAGTTTTTCTCGCAGTTGCTGATTGGAAGCGTGGAGGCTGACGGCAAAGGTGACTTGCAACTGATATTCCGCAAGTTGACGGATACGATTGGGGATGCCGACAGTGGAGATAGTTAGCGATCGCTGTCCAATCCCAATATCTTCATTAATGGACTTCACCGCACCCACAACCTCTGTAAGATTTAGCAACGGTTCGCCCATGCCCATAAAGACAACATTACTAACTCGTTGCTGAAAATCTTCCTGTACCGTTAACACTTGATCGATGATTTCATGACGCTGCAAATTGCGGATAAAACCACCTTTTCCGGTAGCGCAAAAGTCGCACGCCATCGGACATCCGACTTGTGAGGATACGCAAACCGTCAGTCGTTTGGCAGTGGGAATGCCAACCGTTTCAATGAGATTCCCGTCTGCCAGTCGCAGCAAATATTTAATCGTGCCATCGGGAGCAACAGAACGATAGTGGAGTTGGGAACGTCCAATGGGAACGGCGGCGGCATCTTCTCGCCATTGCTTAGGAAAGACAGTAATTTCCAAAAGCGATCGCGCCCCTTTTTGATAAAGCCACTGATGGAGCTGCTTTCCTCGGTAAGCTGGCTGCCCTTGCTGCTGCACCCAGCTTGTCAACTCGGCTAAAGAAGACCCCAACAACGGAGTTGTTGCACCCTCTTGGAGCTGAGGGCGATTCACTGGAGATGAAACAGGTGTCAAAGACATAATCAAAAAAGTGGCTGGGATCTCTATCCTAGAGCAAGCGGCAACAAGCGACAGGCTCAGTTGTCATTAAGGTTATGGAGAGAAACAAATGGATACTAAAGAGCTGATCGTGCAGGAATTAGAATCAGCCTCAGAGCCAATCCTGACTGAGGTTCTAGATTTTCTACGATTCCTCAAGAACAAACAGACCGAATTGGAGCTACAGGAAGACGTAAAAGATGCTTTAGAAGCCAAGGCAGAAGCTAAAAGGCAGGGAACCATCTCCCTTAAAACGTTTAAACAAGAATTGGGGCTTTAGGGTGTGGTCTACCAAGTCGAAATTGCCCCCGCCGCACAGCGCCAGATTAGGAAGCTAACGACTGACGTTCAGCAGAAAATTATCCAGCGCCTAGAAGCCTTAGCAGTAGACCCTTATCCAGCAGGTGTAGTCAAAATGCGGGGGGAGCAAAGCTTATACAGAGTCCGCTTAGGCGACTACCGGATCATCTATGAGATTCAGGACGAGGAGTTACTGATTCTTGTTTTAAAAGTAGGGCATCGTCGAGATGTCTACAAATGAAGAGCCTGGGTTGGCAGGCTTTGTTTGTGTAGCCCAGGTTTCTAACCTGTGGGAAATTTAGCGAGATTTTATGTCAGCGATCGCGCTTTTGGTCATTGCCGCGATCGCGCGATCGGTAGCTTTGGGTAAGTGGTAATACTTCCCTCCTGCATGTTTGGCGAGTTCCTTGGCAAAGCCAGTAGAGACAAATTTATTCTCCGTATCAATCACCAATAGCTGAATGCCCATTGCCCGAATTCGTCCGGCAATTTCCAGCAACTCACCTTTGATATCCGGCTTCTCCCCCTCCGTCATTGGTTCACCCAAAGAACGGGCTAAGGAAATATTCCCCCGTCCATCGGTAATCGCCACAATCACTACCTGACCGATATCGCCTGACATCTGAGCATTAGTCCCGACGCGAACAGCTTGAGTCAAACCATGGGCTAAGGGAGAACCACCGCCACAAGGCATTCGTTCTAAGCGATTACGTGCCAAAGCAATGGAACGAGTCGGCGGTAGTAATACCTCAGCCTGTTCGCCCCGGAAGGGAATCAACGACACCTGATCGCGATTTTGGTACGCCTCAGTGAGCAGTTGCATCACAGCTCCCTTAGCCGACTGCATCCGGTTCAATGCCATCGAGCCAGACGCATCCACCACAAACACCACCAACGCCCCAGCACGACGAGCTAAACGTTTTGAGCGCAAATCTCCCTGTTCAACAATCACCCGGCGATCGGGTTGGCGTTGTCGGCGGGCTTTTTGGTAAGGAGCCGCCGCGCGTAAAGTGGCATCAACGGCAATACGACGGACGGCACCTTTCGGTAGCATCGGCTTCACATAGCGGCCTCGGTCTTCGGAAAAGATAATGCTGCGGCTTCCAGATTTCCCTTGTCGATGCGCTTTTTGAGCAAAGAAAAGAATACTGGGGTCAAGGATGACACCTTCGGGGTCAAAGACAAACTCTTCCGGGATGCCGGGTGGCTCCTGCTCCGGTTCTTCGGGAGTTTCGTTTTCCTCCGGTTCGTCCGGTTCATCCGGTTCCTGTTTAGACTCATCCTCCGGTTTGTCCTGCTGTGGCGGCGGTGGCGGCGGTGGTGGCGGTGGCTCATCCGGGGGCGTCTGTACAATCGTTGAGCGAGGAACAATGACCAATTCCACTGCCCGTCGCAAATCTTCTGGTGTAACGGTTTGACGCCCTTCTAAAGCGGCGGCGGCTTTGGCAACGCGCACGGCAAATAGTTCCGCCCGATGTCCTTGAACGCCCCCTCGAAGTGCTTCATCAACGAGATAACCAATTTGTTCGCGGCTGATGCGGACATCTTTTAGCCACTCTCGCGCCAGCACAATCTCTGTTTTCAGGGTATCGGTATCTTCGGTGTACTGCTCCAGAAACTGCTGCGGAGAGCTGGCGTACTCTAAAACCTGGTCTACGGCTTGCACCCGCTCATCTAGAGACAATACCCCATCTGCCGAAAGGGTAATGGCAATGCGATCGAGTAGGTGTTCCCGCAGGGGGCCTTCTTCGGGGTTATAGGTGGCAATCAGCAGAGGTTTGCAAGGATGCTGAAAGCTGATTCCTTCTCGCTCGATTTGGTTGCGTCCTTCCGTCAGCACCGTCAGAAGCTGGTTTGCGATCTGGTCATCCAGCAGGTTGATTTCATCAATGTACAAAACGCCTCGGTGCGCCTGTGCCAGTAGTCCGGGTTGAAAGACGGGTTCTCCCTGTTTTACGGATTTCTCAACGTCTACTGAACCCAACAGACGGTCTTCTGTCACTCCCAGGGGAATTTGTAAAAAGGGCGAGGGGATAACTTCCGTCGGGACGCTGGCAGGATCGACATAGTCTGTTAGTAGCTGGTCATCCCATTCTTCAGGACGGGTGGGATCGCAGTTACAGAGGGAATCTTTGACAACTTCAATGGGTGGCAAGAGGGAATGGATCGCTCTTGCCATGACGGATTTGGCAGTCCCTCGACGACCTGCGATCGCCACGCCTCCAAGTCCTGGGTCAACGGCGGCGAGTAGCAGTGCTAGTTTAATGGCGTCTTGCCCCACCACGGCGGTGAGGGGGAAGGCTGACATGGCAAGTGTAGTAGTCGGTGCAGGCATAGTTTTAATCGTTGCACATCCTGTGACGCCGCGAAAGTTCTAACTTTGGAGGGTTGTAGTACAAAAGTCGCACAGCTCACACTATTATGTTAGGTTTTTCGGTGAAACAAGGAAGCAGAGTTATGGTGACGAGTCCCAAGGCTATTTTAAGACTGCTCAAAGAAACATTTAAAGAATGGCAAGAAGATAAAGTGTCTCGACTCGCCGCTGCTTTGGCGTATTACACCGTTTTTTCCCTAGCACCGCTATTAATTATTGCGATCGCTGTAGCCGGGGCAGTTTTTGGAGAAGAAGCCGCTAGAGGTGAAATTGTCGGGCAAATTCGAGGCTTAGTGGGTTCTAACGGAGCGGAAGTCATCGAAACAGCGATCGCTAGTGCGAACCGTCCTGATGCAAACGGCGGGATAGCCTCTCTTATCAGTGTTGTTGTGCTACTGTTCGGGGCTTCTGGAGTCTTTACTCAATTACAAGATGCTCTCAATACGGTTTGGGAAGTACAGCCTAAACCTGGACAAGGTATTGCCACTATGTTGAGGCAACGCTTTTTATCGTTTTCGATGGTGCTGGTTATTGGTTTTTTGTTGCTGGTGTCTTTAGTGCTCAGTGCTGGTTTAACAGCATTAAGCTCCTACATGAGCCATTTACTTCCTGGTCTAGATTTTGTCTGGCAAATGGCTAACTACGTAATTTCTTTTGTTGTTATCACATTTTTATTTGCCCTAATTTATAAATTTCTTCCCGATGTCAAAATTACCTGGAATGATGTTTTAATTGGGGCGATAATTACCTCTGTGTTGTTTGTTATTGGTAAGTTTTTTCTGGGACTCTATTTAGGTCAAGGTACTTTTGCAAGCACCTATGGGGCGGCTGGCTCCCTCGTAGTTCTCCTGGCATGGGTTTACTATTCTGCTCAAATTATCTTTTTTGGGGCTGAATTTACGCAGGTTTATGCCAGAAGATATGGTTCGCAAATTGTTCCTGCCGATTACGCTGAACAGGTTCCTGAAATCGCTAGAGCAAAGCAAGGAATTCCTCGAAAGCGGCGACGCTAGACCTTCATCGAGTAGTTAACTACCTGCCTATTTCTCACAGCTTGCTCTAAGTAAACATACTTACAGCAAGCTGTGATTGAAACAGATTTAATTTATCTAAATATCTCAATCACTACTCACCGCAGTAACGAATAATAGTCAAGAAACTGTAACATTATTTTCGGAGGTCAGCCTCAATCACTTCTATCTCAAGGAAGATGCTTCATTGTTAGAAAAAGGAGTTTAGCTAAAATGTCGAATTTAACAGCAGGTTTAGCTGCCTTTGAGGCTGAGGATTATACTAACGCATTCAAAATTTTAAAACCAATTGCCGAACGAGGGGATGCTGAAGCGCAATGCATAGTTGCAAATATGTATCACTTAGGACTTGGTTTAGAAAGAGCTGTTTTAGAGGCAGTTGAGTGGTATAAAAAATCAGCCGAGCAGGGCTATGGCGTAGCATCAAATAACTTAGCAGGAATTTTCATGATGGGAGATCAAGGTATAGCTATGGATCGAGCAAAAGCGGAGAAATGGGTTCAGCAGGCTAAGGAGCAAGGATTTTTACACGCTGCCGATTGGCCAAGTTTTTGAGCTTAGTAATATTTTGCTGATAGTGAGAATGTTGATAAAGTTCTAGGTACTTAAGATGCAAAATACTAAACTCTTCTGAGGTTAAATTAGGTTCAAGAACCTACTCCCTTCCTACCAAAAGATTAGGCAACTAAAGCAAAGATGTAATTCAAATTCCTTTGCACTTGTTCTGCGTTGAAAAACTGATGCGATTGTAAAAACTTAGCCAACTGTTGCTCAATGACCTGCAAAGAAGTGCCTATGGGTAAATGGTGCAAAAATCGCTCTGCGAATCAGATGAATAACATACTCGACTAAATTCAGCTTTGGTGAGTAAGCAGGCAAGTAAATAAACTCCACTTCAATCTCATTGGACAACCCCATCTGCTGCAAATGCACCATTAATTGAAACCGCATCTTCTGTTTAGTGCTCAGATCGAATTATGATGATGATTAATGCCCCCATGCTAAAATTGGAGAGATTTTAGAGGTACCATTCCCGCATCCACGCGATCGCCAAGTGATACGATAATCAAGAGAGTATTTTGAATTACGCAACCATGCCCTAAACTTATTGGATCATCATTTCACTCAAAATGAATAGATCTCATGGTTTCTAAATTGTTAGATTAGTTATGAGTGGGGCAGCCTAATCCATTCCGGCTGACAATCAAATTATGTTAGCTAGGGATTTGGAGCGGAGGAACCAATAATTGGGGGCGAATCTTTAGTGAGAGAGGCACCTTCCAGCCTTAGCCCGTCAGCTAACTTCGTCGGCAGTGGAAGGAGTACCAAGGCATTAGCTTTTATTGCAGTTGTCTTTAGTGTCTCCTTACAGATGTCACTAATTGTTAAAAGGCATAGTGACATCTATTTTTGACCCACCTCTCCTCGGATAGTTGTTCTCTTTTAGAGAGGTTAAAGTTGTGAATGTTAAGCCTATGCTAGTGCGTCTTGAAGGCGCAATGGATCGCAGTGATTTAATCAAAGAAATGCTGTTGCTACCTGAGCCAGCGACAGCTACGTGGGCTACCTCTACAAACTCAGTTAACTTAGTTGTTGGCTATAATGGCTCCCCCAGCAGTCAAACAGCTTTAGATTTGACAATGTGGATTGCTCATCAAACAAGGTTGGTGACTCAAAAATTAGTCACGGTTCAGGTTGTTTATGTTGTAGGGAATCAGCAAAGCCGTAAGTCTTCAGATGTTTTCGATTCTGTCAAATCTGGCAGATCATCAATCCATCAGTATGCAGCTAAACTTGACAGTGCATCAGCATCCGGAAAGTCTACAACATCTGTTTTAACTAAACCCAGACCCCAGGCGTTAGAAGCTCAAAAAAGAAGGTCGGTAAGAAAAGGTAATTCTCAGATAGGTAGCCAATCCCAGTCTTTTAAGCAAGCCGCCCGTATTTTCGAGCAAGCACGTTACTTGGCTGAAGAATGGCGAGGTTTTTTCAAAACTCATCTGCGTTTTGGTGATGTTGCTACTGAATTGAGGTCAGTTGTTGAATCAGAAGCGGCGACTTTATTATTTGTCGGTTGTAATTCTGTGGAACATCCTCTAATTCAGAGATTGGGTTCTAATTTTCCTTGTTCAGTGCTGGGTATTCCTAGTGATTTAACTTCAGAATGAGGAAATTTAAGTAGGCGAGAATAAATCGCACCATGTGAACCAATGCAAGTATTCAGTTTTAGTTGTTCAATAGCCAACAGGTTTAGCAAAATAATCATTCTTGCTTATTGAGGCTGCAAAAGTTCCATGAGTTGGGCTTCTGATAGTTGGGTTATGCCCAAGGTTTTAGCCTTTTCTAGCTTAGAACCTGCTTCTTCCCCAACAACGACGTAATTGGTTTTGGAACTGACGGAATTGGTGACTTTGCCTCCCGATTTTTCAATCAATTCCTTGGCTTCATCTCGCTTGAGAGTGGGTAAGGTGCCTGTGATCACAAAGATTTTTCCTGCTAGCTGCTGGTTGGTAGGTTCGCTGGTTTTTTGCTCCCCAGCGAGTTGTAATCCGGCAGCCTTCAAGCGGTCAATTAAGCTTTGATTGGCGGGAATGCTGAACCATTGGGAGACAGATTGGGCAATTTCTGGCCCAATACCGTAGACGCCTTCAATGTCGCTAGCTTTTGCTTGGGCTAGTTGCTCGACAGAGGAGAACTGAGCGGCTAAAGTTTGGGCATTGACACTGCCAACGTGACGAATACCTAAACCGTAGAGGAGGCGGTGCCAAGGTTGGGTTTTGGAAGTAGCGATCGCCTTGACAATTTTTTCAGCTAATTTCTCTCCCATCCGCTCTAGTTGCAAGAGTTTCTCCACTGTTAAGTCATACAGATCCGCGACGGACTGCACCACAGTTTGGTCTACGAGCTGCTCGACAATCTTTTCTCCCAAGCCGTTAATATCCATCGCATCCCGGCTTACCCAGTGGGTAATTGCTCCCTTTAAAATGGCAGCACAAGAGGCGTTGACGCAGCGGGTTACTGCCTCGTCTACGGGCTTCACTACAGGCTGACCGCAGACGGGGCAAGCGCTGGGCATTTGGAAGGGCTGGGCGCTGGCTGGGCGCAGCTCTGTCAGCACCCGTACCACTTCGGGAATGATTTCCCCGGCTTTGTGAACGATGACGGTATCGCCAACACGGATGTCGAGCGATCGCACATAGTCGATGTTGTGCAAGGAAGCGCGGGAAACGGTGGTTCCAGCTAGTTGCACCGGGTGTAATTCCGCTAGCGGCGTTAAAGCCCCGGTTCTGCCAACATTGATGGAAATATTTTCTACTAAGGTGGGGGCTTCTTCGGCGGCATATTTAAGCGCGATCGCCCAACGGGGAAACTTTTGTGTAAACCCCAACTGTTGCTGAAGTTCAAAGCGATTCAGCTTCACCACTACTCCATCCGTCATGTAGGGTAAGTTCCGCCGCTCGATATCCCAATAGTCGTAGTAATCCTGCACATCCTTCAAGCTTGGGCAGAGTTGGCGATGAGGATTAACACGAAAACCAAGGGAGGCTAGTAACTCCAGAGCATCCCATTGGGTGCGGACAACCTCCTTATCCTCTCCGGGAATATGTAGGGTGTAGGGAAAGAAATCCAGCCGCCGTTGCGCCACAACTCGCGAATCTAACTGGCGTAATGTTCCCGCTGCGGCATTGCGCGGATTTGCAAAGAGCGCTTCCCCGGCTTTTTCTCGCTCCTGATTGATGGCTTCAAACACATCTAAGGCTAAAAAGGCTTCTCCGCGCACTTCCACAATCGGCGGCGGTGTGTCTGTATTCAGCCGCAGGGGAATGGAGCGGATAGTTTTGACATTTTGGGTAATATCTTCCCCCCTGACACCATCACCACGGGTAACGCCCCGTACTAGAACGCCGTTCTCATAGGTTAGGGCGATCGCGGAACCGTCAATTTTTAGCTCCGAGACATATTCAAAGGAATCTACCTCTGGAGCATAGCGCCGCCAGCGTTCCTGCCACTTAGTAAATTCCTCAATGTTGAAGGCATTCTCCAAGCTATAGAGAGGGATGTTGTGTCCCACGGAGATAAACTGCGACGCTGGCTTTTCTCCCACTCGTTGAGTCGGGCTATCAGGGGTTACCAGTTCTGGATACTGCGCCTCTTTGTCTTGCAGTTCCCGATAAAGCTGGTCATATACCGCATCCTCCATCATCGGATTATCGAGGACGTAGTAAGCATAGCTAGCTTTTTGTAGCAGTTGCCGCAGTTCTTGAAGGCGCTGTTGTACTTCCGGTGATGCTTGTGCCACGGCGTCTTTACCCTCAACACTAATTGGCATCTAGTCTAGCGGCAGTTCTACAACTACGGGTTCCGCCGTTAGGCTAAATAGCACGGCAACAACTAACTTTTCCTCTGGCTGCACTCGCGTTGCGTCACCTGATGGCGATAGCCAAACATTTGCTCTAGCTCCCTGAGTACCACCCAACCAAACATCTGTTCTGCTAGCCAACCACCGGGTAAGGAAAAGGCGATCGCATCAGTAAGTCGCGTTTTCCCCTCTATTGGGGCAAACTGATGGCGGTGAACCCAGTAGGGTAGGGGCCCTTCTTTCTGCTCGTCTGTAAACAGTCGGTAAGGTTCGCACTCCGTATGAACGGCTAGCCAGCGTAGGGGTATGGAGCCAAAAAGAATCCGAAATTCTGTAATCGCGCCGACACCCAAACCTCCCTCACGGCGCACCACCTCCATCGGTTGCCACGGCGGAGTCAGCAATTTCAGAATATCCGGGCGTTCATGAAACTCCCAAACCACCTCAACGGGGGCATCAATAACAGAGGAATGTTGAAAGTGCAGCATGAGTCGTCAATAAGGTGGGTTGTACCATTTCACTTGTTCGATCTAGATCCCATCTATATCCCTAACTTCTTCAAGAAATCGGGGATCTGAGCAACTTACAATGCCCCATAACTTATAAATTATCAATCGGCACTGGCGCGATCGCCTCTGCGGGTTCAAAGCCGAAGATGCGGGAGTAGAAGTAAAACTCGCCATCTAGGGCGCGTTTAATATTCTCGGCACGGCGGAAACCATGCTGTTCTCCGGCAAAAGGGACGTATGCCACAGGTAGATTCTTAGCTTTGAGGGCAGCTACCATTGCCTCAGCTTGATTAGGGGGAACGATTTTGTCTTCTAGTCCCTGGAAGAAAATGACGGGACAGGCAAGTTGGTCAGTAAAGTGAATAGGCGATCGCGCTATGTAAATATCTTTGCGTTCGGGATAGGGGCCAATCAATCCGTCTAAATAGCGAGATTCAAATTTATGGGTATCTGTTGCCAAGATTTCTAAATCACTGACGCCATAGTGACTCGCCCCGGCTTTGAAAACATCCCGGAAGGTCAACGCCGCCAGGGTAGTATAGCCGCCTGCACTCCCGCCAGTAATTGCCATCTGCGTACCATTGACTAACCCTTGTTCCGCTAGATACTTTGCCGCATTAACGCAGTCATCAACATCGACAATGCCCCAGGCACTATTAAGCCGCTGACGATACTCTCTACCGTATCCCGTACTGCCGCCGTAGTTGACATCAAGATAGCCAAAGCCGCGACTCGTCCAGTATTGAATTTTTAAATTAAAGGTACTACTAGTCGCCGCCGTCGGCCCACCGTGGCTTTTAACAATTAAAGGAGGCTTCTCTCCCTCAGGGGCGGTGTAGTCTTTGTTTTGAGGCGGGTAAAAGATGGCGTAGGCGGTGAGATTATTTTCTGTAGGAAAGGCGATCGCTTGTGACGTGGAAAGGTAACCTAGGTCAATCTCTAACTGACTCGACTGACGCAGCACCTCCAACTTACCCGTCGCCACATCCATCAACACAACGGCTGTGGGATTAGTCGGCGAACCCGCAATAAATGCTGCTTGACCCCCCGACCCTTGCACTGAGGAAATATCTGTAAAGTCTGTCTCAATCTCGCTTAATTCTTTTTTCTCAGTATCCAGACTTGCCAGATGCCACAGCCCCTCACGGGTGTAGGTGCAGATCAGACGATTGGCAGCAGCAAAGGCATAAGTAGACATGCCAAACACCCACTGCGGCAGTCCAAACTCTGCTTCCATTTCCCACAGTGGTTCAATTTCCTGTTGCCAGCGATAGAGGTTCCACCAGCCGCTACGGTCAGAAACAAAGTACAGCACCCCATCGCTTGACCACTCTGGCTGAAAAATAGATTCTGCTTTTCCCCCAGCAACACACTTTTTCTCACCGACAGAACCATCTGTATTGAGTTGCGCTAGCCAAAGTTGCGTACCATCCCAGGGCATATTCGGATGATTCCAACTCAACCAAGACAGTTGAGAACCATCAGGGCTGAGGCGAGGGGAGGAGTAAAAGTCATCTCCAGATGCCAAAACCTGAACTTCCCCGTTCCCTGTCAAGCTGATGCTAACGAGGCGATTGACAGGTTCGTGGCTGCTGTTGCCGTGGTCTTCCTGGACAGCAATGAGGCGATTGCGTTGCTGATCGACAATGGCATCGGCATAACGCTGCTCTCCTGCTGGTGTCAAGGGTTGCGGCTCTGTGCCGACGGTGTGGCGATACCACCGCTGATCCGCATCGTTGGAAAAGTACACCGTCCCCTCTGTCACCGTAAACGCACCGCTGCCATATTCGTGGGCGCGCGTCCTGACGTTGAAAGGCGCTGGCGTCACATCCACTACTTCCCCGTCGGGAGTGCGGCGCACAATCACGTTTCTTCCGGCTTCAGCAGGTCGTCCCTCTACCCAGTAGACCGCCTCACCATCCAGCGCAATCTGACCTAATCCCACCGTTCCGGCAACCAATAGGTCGGAGGTAATAGGAGATTTCCAGGAGCCATAGGGGGCGGTTGTTGGTTCAGCCATGAGTCAATTTAAAGATGTCCTTTAGTCTCTACTCTAGGGTGACGTGGGGGGCGATCGCTACTACCACTCCGCAAAATCACTGATTTCCTCAAATATTACGAAAATTTATCCCCAATTCTACTGATTTCTTTTAGTCGTTCCTAACGGTATTCTTTAACAACCCTTGATGAAGTTTCGTTACTGAGTAGGACGAAAACGTTAAGGTGCAATCCCTACAACCGATTTGCCTCTTTATCGGTAGATATAAACTTTTAAAAAAGATTGGGTGTATCCCTAGACAGACCCCTAGGCTAGTATGCGAATATTTTACACAGTTCCAAATCGCAAACTACCGTTTTCTTTAATAACCTTCAGAAAACACAATCAGGGTGCATCTTTTTTTTGTCCGCGTACAAAAAATATGACCGCATTTACCACGCGATGCACCTTACCGAAATCGCTCTTCAGTTCTTTACAGTCCAAATTCTAGAGTCTACATCGGTTTAGAAATAGAAACTTGCTCTGGTATCCTTGTTCAAGTGTCTATTTGTAGTTTTTTGCAAGGTTGCTGAACCGAAGCTCTAGAGTCAGTAAAAATCCAAAGCTTTCTAATTAATACCGAACTGGAAACTGCTGCTCTTGCACCACCGAGAATTCAGTAGCAACTGTGCCATAAGAACGAGCTTCAGTTAGTTTATTTACATAGCCTTGATTGAGTCTTTGTAGCTCTCTAGTTTGTAAATTTACCACCTCAACTGGGCCGATTTCTCCCGGTCTTTCACAAGCAAAGACGACCTGTAGATTAGAAATAAATCCTACAAAGTTGTTTCCCTTGAATTGTTCGCAAGCTGCAAACGATAGAAGCTGATAATCATTAAAGGCATCTAAGACAACATGATTGACCCAGGAAGCATTCTGACCATCAGAAACATCAACTCGTAGGACTAAGTATCGGCTATCAGCGGAAAAGGCGATGGGGTTGACAACTGTATAGTTATAAATATTACGAGTTATGCCCAAAACATTATAAAGTCTCTTCCTGATAATTTTTCCTTCTTTTTCAACAATTAATTCTCCACTTGGTCTTTCTGCTATGTTGCCATTGCATCGAATTACAAAAGTATCTTCCCCATAACTGTTAGCTCTCCCCCTTCTTCTGAGGGTCATATCGATGTAAACAGAGCTTCTTTCATCAGGGGAATTGAGAGCTTGAGAACGATAGCTAACTTCTGTGGCTCCCCGGCAATCTCCATTTAAGCGATTGAGAGTTTCTTGACTTAAAGCAGAAAAATATTCATTATCTTGAGCTGAAGTTTTTGGGGCAAAGCTTAAAAAACATCCGGCAAAGATAAAAAAATAAATCAGCGGTGCTTGAAGTTTCATCATTCTAATTATTCTCTACCAGTAACTAAGTTGATATCAAATCTACCAGAATCGCCATAAATTTCTCTGATTACTACTATTCGCCGTAGCAGCGATTAACTAGATTCAAAAAAACAGCGATCGCTTCTACCTAAGACTCTGGCTCAAACACCATCTTGGGAATCAACAACGGCTCATCGGTGGAGCTACTGTACTGAGCAATGCCTAAGAAGCGTCCTTCTTGATCATGCACCCGTAAGATAGAAGGAATAACGGTAGTTTCTATTGTCCACTGTTCGCTGTCAGCTTTTAGGCGTTGACCTTGGCACCAGGCTTTGGCAGGAGTAGGGGACAGGATGACAGCAGGGATATGCTCTAAAGCTGCTGTCGGTGGAATCGGCTCAAAGGTTCCTTGTTGGAGATGAGTTTCTAGTTCTTCCAGGGTTAAGCTGTCGGCTATATGGAAGCCACTGCTTTGGGTGCGGATTAAGGAAGCGAGGGTACCGCCAGTATTTAAATAGTCTCCCAAATCACGAGCGATCGCGCGAATATAAGTACCTGTACCACAAGCGATCTCTAAATCAATTTCCGGAAATTCTCCCGGACGCCAATCGAGAACTTCAATACGGCTAACTTCCACCGTTCGTGCTGGCACCTCTACCGTTTTTCCTGCCCTGGCGATGTCATACAAGCGCTTCCCCTCCACCTGAATCGCGCTGTACTGAGGCGGTACCTGCCGAATTGTTCCTTCAAACAGCTTCAGCAATGGCGCAACATTCTCCAGCGTCAAACCCGTAGCTGGCTGCGTGGCGATAACCTCCCCTTCTAAGTCATCTGTCGTTGTTTTCACTCCCAATCGTACTGTGGCAATATAGGCTTTATCTTGCCGCATATATTGCAATAGCCGGGTAGCTTTCCCCAAGGCAATAGGTAAGACACCTGTTGCTTTAGGGTCTAACGTACCTGCATGTCCCACTCGTTTGAGGCGCAACAGTTTCCGCACCTTGGCAACGCAGTCGTGGGATGTCCATTCGGCTGGTTTATCTAAGTTCAAAAATCCTTGCACAGAATAATCTTTAAAAGTGACATTCTCCCACACTAACCGCAAGCGGTATAGTGCGGGCTTCCCAAGACTTACGACTTGGGTTTCCTGGTTTTTCCCCGTTCGGACTTCGGCGTGAGCGCTCAGTCGAACGCTGAGCGCTCACGGCGAAGCCTTCGACTACGCTCAGGGGATTTCGACACTTGCCTAGACTGAGTTACCTCAGTCCCCGGTAGAACGTCTGCACAGGCAGTTTCCATTCCCGTCTGTCCAACGGTACTAATTAACTTAATTCCTCGGTTTCTGATATTTTGACCTGCTGCTACGTCCCTATCGGTTCGATATCCACAACGAGGACAATCATGAATTCTTACACTCAGGTCTTTTTTAACCTCGCCACCACATTCGGGGCATTGCTGAGAAGTACCCCGAGCATCAACTTCACTGAAAAACTTTCCTCGCTTCCAGCACACATACTTAACGATGCTTCTAAATTGTCCGAATGCGGCATCAAGCATGTGTTTCCCAAACATTCCCTTAGCACTGGTACGGTAATCCAAATCTTCCATGAAGACCATATCACCCGCATCACAAAGAGCGTGGGCTTGTTTGTAGTGAAAGTCTTTCCTCGTGTTGTCAATTTTATGGTGAAGACGAGCAACTTTGAGACGTTGTTTCTCGTAGTTTTTCGACCTTTTTTGTTTCCTAGAAAGCCTGCGTTGCAGCAATTTCAGCTCGCTTTGCAGCTTCTTAAAGAACTTGGGAGGCGATACTCGAACGCCGTCACTGGTTGCCAAAAACTTCTCCAACCCGATATCAACTCCAATGGGATGACCGTGGGGCGTTGGGTCGGGAAGACTGACATCACATTGCAAGGAGATAGATGCATACCAGTGGTCAGCTTTCCTCAAGATTCTGACCTGCTTGACTACAAACCCAGAGGGGATAGAACGATGCAGGTTGATTGGAATTGCTCCAATCTTTGGCAGCTTAATATGCAAGTTCGTTACTGGATTCTCCTTGAATTGGGGAAAGAGCAACGACTTGAACTGACCATACTTCTTGAATCGGGGAAAGCCAAATCCTCTCTTCTGAAAGTACTCCCAACCTCTATGCAACTGCTTAATGGCTTGCTGAAGAACTTGGGAAGGAACTTCACCCAACTTAGGGAATTCCCTCTTCGCTCGTGGCAAATTATTAAGCTGTTGAATCTCACCCGGAAACTTTAGGTCGGCAGGGAGGATGTATTCTTTCTCCAAAGAGCATCTATCAACCAAGCACTTACGACTATCGCACCAATCTTTTATCTGCCGCAATGCATAGTTAAATGCATTGCGGCAGATTTCCATCCACTCAATGAGTTGTTGCTCTTGGGTGGCATCTGGATAGATTCGGTAGCGGTGAGTAAGTGTCAGCATTCCAGTATGATACTAGATTTACTAAACGATGGCACACCATTAAATGTTAAAAGAGAGGGCATCGAACCCTCTCTTCTAACCGCCTTTCATGAGGCGGCGTGGGGCGAAATAATTCGCCCCTTTAAGCGCCGTCCCGCCACTAAACTGTCAGGGGTACTTGCTACGCTCGATGTATCCCCTTCCCGCTATAGTGGGGGTCTTCCCGGCGAACCAGATAAATAGGTTTCTTCTCCAGTACACTGCCACAAAAATGCAGACTTATGCACAGGCTCTGTAAAAACGTTGATGCTGCCCTAGTGACTTGAAATTGCTCAATCGTCTCAATTTAAGCTTAAGTCCATCGGGTCTTTTGTATTAACGTATTGCTAATCTCCGCTTAACCTTCTTCGTCTATAAAGGGATGTGCAATGGTGAATTCCCTATGGCACAAAAGAACGAAACCACAGTCCTAATCCTCGCCTTGCTGACTACTGCCGGACTGCTAGCCGGGGGCTTGTGGTGGTTTTCTCAACGCTCAGGAATTGGGCTAGATAACCTATTGAGTCCTACTGCTGAGGGTGGGGATAACGGGGAACGCCAGCAAGACCCCTCTGGGGCGGCTCAACCCAATCAACCCATCGTTGAAACATTGGCGGCGGTACAGAATGTTCCCTCTGGGTTATTTAATTATGGTGGAAGTACCTCTTGGGCCCCAGTTCGTGGAGATGTCGATCCGATAATTCAGAACGTTTGGCCGAAGTTTCAGTTGCGCTACACCGAGCCTCCTAATGCCACACCTGGTTCGGGTAGCGGCATTCGTCTGTTGTTAAATAATCAACTGGCTTTTGTTCAGTCTTCGCGTTCTTTGAACAATGAGGAGTATTCCTCCGCGCAACAACGGGGATTTAGCCTCAAAGAGATTCCTGTCGCGATTGAAGGAATAGCGATCGCCGTTAATCCTAACTTAAATATTTCCGGTCTAACGCTGTCACAAGTCAAAGATATCTATACAGGGAAAATTTCTAATTGGAATCAAGTCGGAGGGCCAAATCAACCCATTACTCCTTACTCGCGGCGAGTTGAAGATGGAGGCACCGTAGAGTTTTTTGTGGAGAATGTCTTGGCGGATGAGAGGCTGGGGAGCAATGTTAAATATGTTCCCAGTACAACTATAGCCTTACGAGAATTAGCTAATGACCCAGGCGGAATTTATTACGCATCGATTCCAGAAGTCGTTGGTCAATGCGGTGTTAAACCGCTTCCGATTGGGCGACAAGCCAACGAACTGACTCCTCCCTATAAATTACCTTATGTCCCCCCTTCTGAGTGTCCCAGTCGGCGCAACGAGATAAACCGGGAAGCCATCCGCAGTGGCACCTATCCCCTCACCCGTCAGCTCTTCGTAATTGTCAAACAGAACGGTCAAGTTGACGAGCAAGCGGGTGAAGTTTACGCTAACCTGTTACTAACCGATCAAGGGCAAGAGTTAATCGCCAAATCCGGATTTGTCAGAATCCGTTAGTACCCAATCCGGGTAGGGTAGTTGAAGTTTCCTATCAAGACGTTCACGCCGCTGTTACGGTTGCAGAGCAGGCGGTAGGACACTCTCTCCCCCTCTCGCTGCTTCCATCAACTGCTCTGCCGTCAAAGACTTGATCAGCTCTAATGGTAAAGGGTCTTCACTCAAGGTTCGCGCGTAGGTAGAACTGAGGTAGCGACGGTAGTCAGGCTCTCCTGCGATGTAGGTTTTAAAAAAGGCGACGCTCAACGCATTCATGTATTGATAAGCAATCCTAGGATCGGGGCCGAGTGCTGTCTCAGGTATGGGTATTGACCCAGTTGATGGCCCCAGGGTGGAAAAATGGGTTCCGTCTTCTAACAGCACCAGATACTTTTCGGGTGTTGTCAGCCAAGTGAAAGGTCGAATTTGTTCGGGTAAGGCGGGGGCGACGGTATCATTACTACTAGCAACCAGCATCACGGGTAACTGAATCTGACTCAGTTGTTCTTGTCCAAAGATGCTGCTGATCACCGGGTTAATCGCGATCGCTGCCCCAATCCGCTCATCCTGCAACTCCTCCTCTACAGAACCCAACTCCTGCGCTCGACATTGCAGCAGTAGCGATAGATTTAATGCATTCTCTTCATTCATACAGTCTGCTTGCAGTTGCTCAAAGTTAATATTCGCCCCAGCTAAGGCTAAAACCGTGTAGCCACCAAAGGATTGTCCTAGCACGCCGACATTTTGCAGATTTAGTTGTCGGGGATACAAGCGTTGCAGTTGATCGAGCAAAAACTTGATATCTTCGGGGCGATCAATCAACTCGGCTGGCGTAGAAACTTCATTGGCTAACCCTTGGGTGAGCGCTTGCAACTGTGCAGCATTACTCCCTGGATGTTCGGGAACAGCCACGGCAAAGCCATAACTAGCAAGGTGTTCTGCTAAATAAGCAAAAGTTTCGCGCTCAGAACCAAGTCCGTGGGAAATAACAACCAAGGGTGTTTTTTCCTGAGTGGAGTTTGAGGTGGGGAGGTAAAGATCCACCGGAAAGCTGCGGTTACGTTGGAGATCGTTGAGGATCAGGGTTTGCTTTTGGAAGTTAACCGCTCCCGGTTGCTGTAAGTCTAGAAATTGTGAAGTATCTTCTGGAAATAGGGTGGCAAGTTGGGAGTCATCGGTTGGTACTTCGGCGGCGGCTTCAGCGATCGCTTGTCGCCTGACGGCGGCGGTTGCCAGTTCAGTTTCTTGAACCAGCACTGATAAATCATCAAAAAGCTGAAAACCGCGCTGGGAATTGATCCGAATCCCGTAGGTGGGAAACTCCCGCAGCACATTGAGCAGAGTTAAACCTTCCGGATCGGTAGCCGCCCTGATTAATGCCGCTCGAATCGCATAAAATCCCGGTTGCCCTGCTTGGGTTTGAATGAGCTGTGACACGCGCTCTAGGATGATTTCGCCTTGGCGGGAGTAGAGAAATTGCGCGATCGCTACAGGTGTTACAGGCACCCGTGCCGTCAACACCTGCCGCAGTTGCGCCAGCCGCTCCGGTTCTATATAACGCGCATACCCCGCTAGTTCCGGCTCAATTTTTCCTTCTTTGGCGTAAGTTTCCAACGCTGAAACGGTCAGTGAAAACTGCAAGGGGCCATAAGGCACATAAATCCGCTCTGCTCCCCATACCGGAGCCGTGAGAACCGCTGGCGCACCTAGTAAAACGCCCAGATTCAGTAGCGCTATTCCTACCTGGGCGGGAATAGACATTTTCAATGTGCCGTACCACAAGCCTTCGCCCCCCTTTTCCTCTTTAATAGAGGTAGAAAATTGCGGACGGCGAGGGACAACAGGCATTGCAGCGTTTCGGCAGTTCATGATTTGCAGTATCCTCTGAAGGAAAAAAATTACAGCTTATCTACCAATGCTTCTATTGTGTCCCAATCTTGCGATGTGCCGTATTTATTAAATTTCCGACAACGCTTCAGATAAAGGATTGCCACTTTATCCTGGGGATTTTTTTGTAAAAGGTTCTTAAAAACTTGATAGCCTTCTGCAAATTTTCGGCTGTAGTACAGTTGAACTCCAGACTCAAATTCAGCACGATATTTTGATTTCAGTTCGATACTCTCTGGTGATTCCCCATCGAGAACTTCAAAAATTGATACAGTATCTTTCCTACCTTTAACTGGCACTCTTCCTAAGAAACGATAATTGTATTTTGTAGGGTCTTCTAAAGAAATCAAAATCTTTTCGCTGATGATGGGAGACGCTCCATAAATTTTCGTTAACCCTTCCAAGCGAGATGCCAGATTCACCGCATCAGAAATAACGGTTCCTTCCATCCGTCGTTCCTCTCCAATCGTTCCCACCATCAAGCTTCCTGTATGTATTCCAATTCCAATAGTAATCAGAGGTTTCCCTTCTGCTTTAAGTTGCTCGTTATACAGAGAAAGTTGCTTTTGCATATCGATTGCTGCTTGCAAGGCATCTTCCGTTTTCCCCGGAAATAGCGCCATGACAGCATCACCAATATACTTATCGACAAATCCGTTGTTGTTTTTGATCGCTGGAACAACCTGTTTGAAGTAAGCATTAAGAAAGTGAAAATTCTCTTCCGGCGTCATCGCTTCTGACATACTCGTAAAGGAGCGAATATCCGAAAAGAGAATCGCCATATCTTTTTGAATATGATCGCCCAACTTCACATCTAAAATTGTCTCTCGCTCTAAAATTTCGAGTAATTCATGGGGGACAAAGCGCCCATAGGAAAGATTTAGCTGACAAAGTTGAATGTGTATTTTAATTCGTGCCAGTAACTCCTGTTTGGCAACGGGTTTAGTGAGGTAATCATTCGCCTCACAATTAAACCCTTCTACTAAATCTGAGACTTGATTTTTAGCAGTAAGTAACAGAATCGGCAGTTCGTTGGCACCATAGCTCTTGCGAATTTCTTTGCACACCTCATACCCCGTCATCCGTGGCATCATGACATCCAGGATGATTAAATCTGGCTTGAAACCTTGTTCAATTAATGCTAAAGCTTCCGGCCCATCTGAGGCTTGGGTAATGGAGTAGTTTTGCAGAAGGTGGTTTACTAGCACCTGTAGGTTGATCGAGTCATCATCTACCACCAGAATTTCCAACTTATTAGTGGAGACGGAGGAAACAGAGAGATCCAGTCTTGTATTTTGGTTGGAGAGAGATGGGGGAAGGGTGGAGGGAGAGATTTTTTGGCGAGGGAGGCGATCGCTCTGACGCCATGCTTCCCTAGACAGGGTTGGGACTTTCCCACCACCAGCAACTGGTAAGGTGAAGGTAAACTGCGAAGATTTTCCGACAGTAGACTGCACTGCGATCGTTCCTCCGTGCAACTCCACTAGCTGCTTAGTAATCGCCAAACCTAAGCCAGTCCCGCCGTACCTCCTGATGATGGAGCCATCCGCCTGTTCAAAGGATTCAAAAATTTGCTCAAATTTGTTTTCAGGAATGCCAATACCAGTATCAGAGACTGCAATTGCCAAGTAAGGGGAAGATTGAGAACGTTGAGATTTTCCCTTTTCCTGAATGACTTGTGCAGAAATTTCAACAACACCGGACTCGGTAAACTTAATCGCGTTACCTACTAAATTGTAAAGAATTTGCTGCAAGCGACTTTCGTCTGCTGCGACGGGAGGTAGATTCTCGTCAATATTATTAATAAGTTGAAGAGCTTTTTTGCCAACCATGGGTTGCGAAAGAGATAGCACTATTTCTGCCACATCTTTTACCCCAACGGTTTTAACTAATAACTCAATATTGTTATGTTTAAGCTTGGAAAAATCGAGAATATCGTTAATTAAATTATTTAGGCGCTTGCCGCTTTGAGCAATCATTACAAGATTTTCGTTTTGGATTTCGGATGGCTGTCCTCCGACTCCATCAATTAGTGATTCCGTCAAGCCAATGATGCCATTTAAGGGGGTTTTTAACTCATGGGAGGTATTAGCTAGAAATTCATCTTTAAGTTGATTTATATGCTGCAAATCAGCGTTTTTCTGCTCCAGGTTTTGGGCATAATCGCGAATCTCCACCACCATTAAGTTAAACGTATCTGCCAGTAGCCCTAGTTCATCTTTACTTTTGATGTCAATAAAGGTTTGAAAGTCACGGGCGCGGACTCTTTCTGCTCCATCCCGTAACTTAGCAATTGGGCGTCCCACGAGACGGGATAAGAAGAAGGCTAATAGCACAGAAAGGGCAAAACTGATACTGATAATAATAAAACAGATGTAACGTAACCTCTGAACTTGATTCACCTCGCTCGTGACGTTATAGTCAAGGGCTAAGACGGCAATGACGTTACCTCCCTCCTCTTTGATCGGCACTGCTGCTGTTAGGAAAGTCCCCCACTTATCCGTATAGAAATCTTTCCCTACCTGTGCTTTACCATCAAACGCTTTTTTCAAACCTACTTCTTCCGGCGCATACAAGTTTCCAATCGGATTACCTTGTTCGCCAGGTTTTTTTTCATAGTCGGCGTCAGCCAAAAATTTTAATACGCTTCTGTCAGGAGATTCCGGGATGGTAACTAAGAGGTAAGTGTAGTAAATTGAAGGTGCATCTTGGGGATTTTCCGATTTTTGTTCCAGTCTTTTTAAGGGTGTAACTCCCTGCCGACTTCCTGCTTTGATTTTTCGCAGGATTTGCACAATTTCTTGAAAATCCTGCGAGTTCATATACTTTTTTGCTGTCTCACTCGGTAAAGTTTCTGCGCTATCTCCCGGTTTAATGCTTAAGATTTTGCTATCAAGGGGTAGAGAATCTCGCGCGATGGCTTGGCGCAATCTTTGAATGGCTTCCCGGTCTTCTTCATCAAATAAAAATGCCCCAGTGCGACCAATATCTTTGAGCCGATTTGCCGTTTGGTTTAAAATAATCTGATAAGTTGTGACATAAAAAAACCAGACACTTGTACCCGTTATTCCCACTGAAAGTAGTGAAATGAGTAAGACCAGTTTTTTCCCAAAAGACAGTTGCATTGAAGTTAAAACTTATAAACGTTTAGGGAGTTTGAGCGGTAGTAGAATTTCATAATCTTGAGTAATACCCTGTTATTAATATTTAAGCTACTCCAGCTTGTAGAGGCTGGCAATCGTTGAGAAGATTTTTCAAACTATCTCTTCATCTCTCAGGCGCGACCTCCTCTTATCTCTACACATGCCCTAGCTGCTGATCAGTCTCCAGAGAAAAAGAAATGGGTGAAAATTTGGTAGTCAGTTAAAGGGTTTGTTCTCTTTTTCCGTAATATCATGTATGGCTGAGGGACTGCTGCAAAACTTGATAAGTTTTTCAGGTGTCTTTTTCAGGGCACAACTAGGTAGTCATTGCCGAGTTGATATCTGGTCAAAGAGGTGTTTTTTTGTATCACGCTACACGCCTTTATATTTCATTTCAAGTCAGTTATCGAGGAAGAAGATGGAGGCATTGAAAGGACGGGATTTTCTGAGTGTGGTAGACCTCAGAGCAAATGAGCTTCTAGACTTGTTGCAACTGGCGGAGCAGTTAAAACAAAAAAAGGTGCATTTGCGCTGCAATAAGGTGCTGGGGCTACTGTTCTTCAAAGCCTCTACACGAACGCGGGTGAGTTTTACTGTGGCGATGTATCAATTAGGCGGTCAGGTAATTGATCTTAATTCCAATGTAACTCAGGTGAGTCGGGGGGAACCTGTACCGGATACAGCCCGGGTGTTGGATCGCTATTTGGATGTGCTGGCAATTCGCACTTTTGAGCAGCAGCAACTGGAAACCTTTGCTTCCTATGCCAAAATCCCGATTATCAATGCTTTAACTGATTTGGAGCATCCTTGCCAGATACTCGCTGATTTATTAACGGTTCAAGAATGCTTTGGTTCGCTGTCGGGTTTGACATTGACTTATCTTGGGGATGGCAATAATGTTGCTCACTCTCTGATGCTAGGCTGCGCGTTGGTGGGGATGAATGTCAGAATTGCCACTCCTCCAGCTTACTTGCCGCAGGCGGGTGTTGTAGAGCAAGCTAAAGCGATCGCTGGGGGCAAATCACAAGTCTTGGTGACTGACGATCCAGCGATCGCGGTGCAAGGCTCCCATGTTATCTATACCGATGTTTGGGCAAGTATGGGTCAAGAAGACTCTGCCGATCAACGGATTCCTATTTTTCAGCCTTATCAGGTTAATGAAGAACTGGTGAATCAGGCAGATCCGGAGGCGATTGTGCTTCACTGTCTCCCCGCTCATCGGGATGAAGAAATTACCGATGGGGTGATGGAGGGAGCAAGGTCAAAAATTTGGGAGCAAGCAGAAAACAGAATGCATGCCCAAAAAGCTTTATTAGTCAGTCTTTTAGGCGCAGATTAGTAGGGATACTAACAACAAAGGACTAGACAGATGAGACTTTTAATAGTACGACTGTTCTATATTAAGGTAACATTCAATACCTACAAGTTCTGAGGAATAAGTGTTTAACTTTACCCCCAAGAATTCAAAACTCAAATTATGGAACCTCTGACTGAAGCTCAAAAACAACTTCATGACTGGCTAGTGGAATACATTCGCACATCCCAGCATGCGCCTTCGATTCGGCAGATGATGCGAGCGATGAATTTGCGATCGCCTGCACCCGTTCAAAGCCGCTTAGAACACTTGCGAGCCAAAGGCTATATAGACTGGAGTGAAGGACAAGCCCGTACCATTCGGATTTTACACCCCAAGAATTTAGGCGTTCCTGTCTTAGGAGCGATCGCGGCGGGGGGATTAGTCGAACCCTTCACCGATACCCAAGAGCAATTAGATCTATCCCACGTCTTCCATCAACCCGACTACTTTGCTCTGCGAGTGACGGGAGACAGCATGATTGAAGACTTAATTACAGAAGGGGACGTGGTCATCATGCGCCCTGTCCCCAACCCAGAACAACTAAAAAATGGTGTCATTGTCGCCGCACGGGTGGAAGGACATGGCACAACCTTAAAGCGCTTTTACCGTCAGGGGAAGCACGTCACCCTCAAGCCCGCCAACTCGAAGTACGCCCCCATCGAAGTGATGGCTACAAGCGTACAAGTTCAGGGGGTATTAGTGGGAGTTTGGCGCGGCTGCGACCCCACGGCAAACTCAGCCACCCGATGACAATCGCTCTTGAGGCAGATATCCGGAAACAGGAGCGCAACTATGGCATGATCGACTGCAAGAAATGAAGCGACTAGAGAATCTATGCAACTGGTTGATTGGTTAATTGTGCTGCTGTACCTCATCTTAACGATGGGGTTAGGTGTGTACCTGTCTGGCAAGGCATCAGATAGCCTGGTAGATTTTTTTGTATCGGGGCGACGCCTGTCTTGGTGGCTTGCAGGAACCAGTATGGCAGCGACCACATTTTCCATTGACACCCCTCTGTACATTTCGGGGGTTGTTGCCAGCAGAGGGATCGCCGGAAACTGGGAATGGTGGAGTTTTGGCATCGCCCACTTGGTGATGATCTACCTCTTTGCCAAACTGTGGCGACGCTCAGAAATTGTCACTGACGCTGAACTGACAGAAATTCGCTATGGGGGCGCTCCGGCGGCGCTGCTGCGGGGAACCAAAGCCTTTCTCTTTGCTTTACCCATCAACTGTATCGGCATTGGTTATGCCATGCTGGCGATGGTCAAAGTCGTTGATGCTCTGCAATTGTGGCAAAGTTTGGGCATTGAGCCAGGGGAGAACCTGAAAATCTGGAGTGTCGTTGGGGTGAGCATTTTCGTCCTGATTTACTCTGGCTTTGCGGGGTTGTGGGGCGTTGTGACAACGGATTTCTTTCAGTTCTTTTTGGCGCTACTTGGGGCGATCGTTGTGGCGGTGGCGGCGGTGAACTCTGTCGGCGGCATCCACGAACTGATTCCGGCGGTGCAGCAGGCAACCCAGCAGGATGTTTTGTCGTTTTTCCCCTTTAGCGTTGGTGCTGGCGGCTTTCGCTGGAGTGAAGCAGCAGGTATTAGCGCTAGTAGCTTTTTTGCTTACATCTTTATTCAATGGTGGTCGTTTCGACGCAGCGATGGGGGAGGTGAATTTATTCAACGCCTTGCTGCCTCCAAAGACGAAGCCGAGGCAGAAAAAGCCGCCTGGTTTTTCAGTGTCCTCCACTACATTGTTCGCACTTGGCCCTGGATTGTGGTGGCACTTGTCGCCATTGTCGTTTACCCAGATTTAGCAGACCCGGAGTTGGGGTATCCCAGACTGATGCTGGACTTTTTGCCGCCAGTGATGCTGGGATTAGTAGTGACTTCGCTGATTGCCGCCTTTATGAGTACCGTCTCCACGTCGATTAATTGGGGGGCATCCTATCTGACAAACGACCTCTATTTACGCTTTTTTAGACCGAATGCCCAACAGTCAGAGTTAGTATTAGCCGGACGCATTGCCTCGGTAATCGTGACAGCAATTGGAGCGATCGCGGCATTCTTTGCTGACGATGTTGCAACGGTATTTCGGCTGGTGATCGCGATCGGCACTGGGCCGGGGTTGGTGCTAATTTTGCGGTGGTTCTGGTGGCGCATCAACGCCGCAGCGGAACTCACAGCAATGGTTGCGGGCTTTATCGTCGGTTTTACCACCAGCGTTGTGCCGATTCTTCAGATTGAGGACTTTGGCACGCGGCTACTTGTCACTACAGTAATTACCAGCATTTTGTGGATTTCCGCCCTGTTCCTGGCACCACCAGAAACGGATGCGACGTTGGATGAGTTTTATCGGCGAGTACGTCCGGCGGGCCCAGGCTGGCAGCGTCAGCGCGATCGCACCGGGATTTCCTCGATCCAAGACTTAGGTTTGGATCTCAAACGAGTGCTGGCATCGGTTTTGCTGCTATTCGGGGCAATGTTTGCCATCGGGGGCTTCTTGCTGCTACAACCAGTCACCGGGTGGATCTCCCTCTTGAGCGCGGTCGTGGGTGGGATGTGGCTGCGTCAGCTCAGTAAGGCTAAACCACGAGTCGTCGCCGCTTCCGGAGTTGATAAAGGAGCTTAATTCCTATCCCATGTAGCATGAAGAAGAAGGGCTTGACAAGCATCTTCAATTAGTAGCTTTAGCCACTTTCTACCCTAAAAAACGCTTTTTTCAATATGGCTTTCTTTCGTCAATACGTTGCTCCTTTCCTGGTTTTATTGACCTTTCTGGTGGCTTTATTCGCCGTCAGCGCCCGGATCTTTCTCCCCAACGATATGGCAGCCCCCGCACCGACAGCAGAGATGGAGACCGTCAAGGGACAAACATCATCATCTGGTATCGATACCCAAGCCGGAATGCCATCTGTGGACGCCCCTACCTTACCCACCTCCGCTGGCTCGTTGAACTAATGCTTAGACCTACAAGTGTCTAGTCAGTTACCACCGGAATACCGACTGCGGGCAGGTTCAAGGCGGGAACAAGCCACTCTGGTCAAGTTTATGCAGCTAACTTACCAGGAGCTGTTTCCAGAGCAGGAAGATTTTGCTCACCTAGCAGAAACGGTGGAGCGTTATTTTTCTAGGGAGACGCCGCTATGGTGGGTGGAGGTTCTCAACCAAGAAGAGTCTCCCTACCGCCCTGCAACCGTAGCAGGTCTTTGGATGGGGAATGCTGTTGATCAGGTAGAGGGCGATCGCCACGCCCATGTTTTTCTCCTCTACGTGATGCCAGAACATCGACGCTTAGGTATTGCTTCAGCGTTAATGCATCATGCTGAAGACTGGGCGAGAAACAGAGGCGATCGCCAAATGGGTCTGATGGTCTTTCAAATCAACCAACCCGCTTTGGATCTGTACCAACGCCTAGGCTATCAAACCCACTCCCTATGGATGGTTAAACCCCTTCATTAGCTGTTAATCATTGGCGATCGCTTGGGAAGGGATGTATTTCTGTACGCCCCTTCCTGCCCCAACGTGATTTCCCCCCTTAATAAGGGGGGTTAGGGGGGTTGGCGTTGCAGAATAGAGGTATTCAGCAATGCCGGGGGCAATTTGTAGCGCTATTTGATGAAATTGGTATAACGATAGCGATCGCCCTACTTGCTACCAAATCCCTTGGCTTTTTTCTTCAACTTCCCGCGCCGTTGCAAATCCTTCCCCTTTGGCTCAGGAATGCTATCAGCAGAAGGCTGGGGTTTTTTAGTTTTGGTAGCCTGGGTTTGAGTCTGAGATCTGGCACTTGACTTTGCTTCTGCCAAGGTCGTCTCTGGCACCATGAAGTTTTTGCCACAATCCTTGCAAACATACCGTTGATTGCCCCGGCGATGTCCATTTTTGCGGAGGTTGTCAGAGTTGCACTGAGGACAGCTCACCCCATCGACTTGGCTAGGGAAAGTTGTTTCTTTCGCTGCTGGGGCTGATACTTCTGTCTCGTCCGCCTTGTCATCAGTCACCAAATCTTTGAGCGTTGTGGCAACTCTCTCAACAACAGTTGTTTCTTTCGCCGCTGGAGCTGATACTTCTGCCTTGTCCGTCTGTTTGTCACCAGTCACCAAATCTTTGAGCGTTGTGGCAACTGTCTCAACAACAGCAGCAACTTGCTCTCCAAAGCTGGGAGACTCTTCCGTGTCTGCTGATACCTCCTCCGTCGCTGCTGTGCTTTCTGGAGTGCGATCAGATGTTTCTACTTCAGGAGTTGATTCTTCAACAACTGCCGTCGGAGTATCTACTTCGGCAGTTTCTTCCTCAGAAGTCGTTGCCACAACTTCTGCTGAAATTTCCTCGTCGGTTGCCTCTTCAACGGGTTCAGCAACAACTGTCGCCACCACTTCTTTCTGAGCTGTCTCTTCTGGCTCCGGTTCCGTCACATTTGTGGGGACTTCCGCCGTCGCCGTCTCTTCTACTACCTCTGGTTCCGCTACGACAGTAGCTGAGATAGGATCTTCTGCCTGCTTATCCTGCTCAACAGGTAACGATTCGACGTGCTTCGCCTCAGTTGAGGGAATGTCATCGTATTGAGGGAATTTGGGCGCAGCAATAACGGGAATGACTTTCTTGGTAGTCATGCGGCTGATGCGATCGCCAATATTCTCCGGAATCGCATAACTCGTTGGCAAAACGCTTTTCTTCGAGACTGCCTCTCGCACCAACGTCGCTATATGCTCGGACAGGTCAATGGGTGGACGAGGTACAGGAGGTTCAGCTTCCTCAGATCTGACTGTCTGGGGATTTGAACTACTTGCTGGTTCTGGTGCTACTCCATCGACAATAGAGTTCAGGGATGGCTGCTCAAGGGGAAGTGGAGGAAAAAATCGCATCGAACGAACCATCCGTCGATAAGGCTCTAGGTGGTCGGTCACGTTATCCCCCCTGCTACTAAGTACATTAAAACCTTAGAATAATAAGGTTCTCGGTGTCGTGTAATATAGCAAATTCCGGTTTTTGATCGGGGAAAGTGGCGGGGGAATTTTAGTTTTCTTAACGTTCGCCAGTTTTTCTTATCTCTATCCTGGTTTGACACCGATGAAATCGGGTTGGATAGGATAGGTTATCCCTTATGTATGACGATGACGACCTAAGCGTACTTGATGCGGCAGTTGAAGCAGAAAGCCCCCTGGATAACATTGAGCCAATTGATGAATCAGAGGCTCAAAAGCCCGATCCAGAGGCAATGCTGGCGCTGCTGACTGCCCCTGAGACGCCACAACGGATGCTAGCAACTAGAGCGTTTTGTGAGTTGCAAGACGAACGTGCTGTCCCTCACCTGATTCACCTGCTGACTGATGTTTGTCCATTGGTGCGGGTGAGTGCTGCCTATGCTTTAGGACGCAACCCTAGCCCAACAGCGGTAGAGCCGCTGATTACCCAGCTAAACCGTGACTGGAATGGTTATGTGCGTAAGGGTGTCGTTTGGGCATTAGGGAATTGTCGCGATCGCCGCTGTTTACCTTCCCTAACAGACGCCCTGAAAAACGATATCTCCGCTGTGCGGTTATGGGCAGCGAGCGCCCTAGCACAAATGGCAGAATTGGAATACGAAGATATGGTGGCAGCCATCCCGCCCTTAATTACTGCCTTAATGCAAGACCCCGTTGCGGCAGTACGTAGCAACTGCGCCTGGTCTATCGGGCAACTATGCCGGGAATTGCCCTCCAATGCCATCTATGCCACTGCTGTAGATTCCTTGGTGGAATCCCTAGTAGAAGATGAGGATATGGGCGTCAGGGAAGACGCGAGAGCCGCTCTTTTAAGACTCGGCGACCCTCGTGGTCTTCAGATGATTGAGTCGTTGGAATTGGAAGGGTTGGTGTAGCCACACAGGGGGGCGAAGCGCCATTCGCCCACCACAAAATCTCAATCAATGCTCTAGACCAACGACTTCAGGGTAGAGGTGTTGGGGCTGCCAAATCAATCAACTTCAAATATTCTGTAACGGCTCGCTCGACGCTAAAGTCCTGCGATCGCTGCTTCAATTCCTCAATGGCAATTGGTGAATCTAGCGCTGTTTGCATCGCCGCCGCTAGCGCTGACACATCTTTGACGGCAACTAACTGCCCATATTTCCCCTCTGCTAAAATTTCTCTTGGCCCGTGGGGACAATCGGTTGAGACGACCTGACAGCCACAGGCGATCGCTTCAATCAAAACCGTGGGTAGCCCTTCCCAACGAGAGGAGAGGACAAACACCGACGCCCGACTCATGTAAGCGTAGGGATTTTTGACAAATCCGGGCAACAAAACATCAGCCTCTATCCCCAACTTCGCAACCATTCCTTCTAACTGCTTCCGCAACGGGCCCTCACCCAAAATCAACAGCCTCGCCTCTCGTTGTTTCCGCAACTGTGCGAACGCTTGCAGAAGCAATGAAAAATCTTTTTGCCCTGTTAATCGACCCACTGCCAAAAATACAGGAGGTTGGTTAGGTTCAAACCAAGGATGCTCAATAGGCAATTGTGCATTGAGAAATAACCTCTCATCCACAACTGGGTTATAAATCGCCCGCACTGAACCAGTTCGCAGCTTCAAACCTACTTCCACAGCTCGCGCCATACCCTTTGAAACCGCTACAACAGCGTCAGCTTTTGGATAAAGCCAAGCGCGTAAAAGTCTTGGCAGTTGGCTTTGCGGTCGCCTCCAACTCCTATCAGGGTTAGGCAGTGGCAAGTGTTCTACTAAAACTAAACGTACGGGAACTTTAGCGAATATCCATGCAACTACAGCTACCCAGTTTGTTAGGGTCAAATGACATAACAAAAGATCCGGTTTTTCTTGTTTTAAATATTTAATTAAAGGAGGAACAAGTTTAATCGCACTTTTAGCTTGAAAACCAATTTTTTCACCTAAATCAACAACCCGTACTCCAGTGGGCACCTGATCTAAATAGGGTCGCCCTTCTGCCCAATCCAGAACTAAATCTAGCGAGATACCCCGTTGGGTCATTCCCTTAAGAAGATTGAGAACAACCCGTGTTATCCCTCCTCCACCTTCCGGATTAGCTAAAATAGCTATTCGCACTTGATTTATCTGCTTGGACATGTTCTGGGTTGTAGTTAAGTTTTAGAGCCAGCATATCTATCACCGTCGCGGTCTTAAATCATTGGCGATCGCTTCGGTCTGAGGGTATGACTACACCCCAATAAATAGTTTGCGAGTCATCAGAATTGCTATAACAGGTAATATAACTTTTAATAAAGCAATAAATAGGGATTACCCAACTTGCTGATAGTTTTAACATTGCTTTAAGAGGTCTTCAATGCCAGTTATTACTTGAGAACTATCTTTGGCAAATCTACAGAAAGGAACTGAGTAAGTCCAGGTATTATAAAACGATTCATTTTTATGATAAGAGTTAGGTAAAAAGATATGAGGCAATCCTAATAGCACACAAAGAATATGCCCATGTAAGCGGTTAGTGATAATTAGTTGGTGTTGTTTGAATTGGTAAATTCCGCTATGAATAAAGCTCCAAGAGCGGGAGTGTAACTGTTGGTTGTATAAATTATTAAAGTAATTGTTATAGAAAAAATAATCTTCCCATTTTTGTCGAAACATCCAATCACCAGGAGTTTTAATTCCTCGTTGCCATACTTCTCGAAAGAGATCAGCTAGTGTTTGAGCAGCACGAGATTTGTTAGTCCCTAATACCCACTTAAATGAAGTCCAATCTTCTACAACTAAGCTAGAAAAACTGGGAAAATCTATAGCAAATGAAGAACTAAGTTCTTGGTCTTGACGACAGTGATATAAAATAGATTTTGAAGCTTGTTTATCCGTTGATAAAGCTGAAATTTGGCTTAACTGAAAAGCCATGTCAGGGGCTTTGACAACCTGGCAGTTTTTGAAGTTTTTAGTCGCAATTTCATAACTATAATCATCGCGAACAAACAAAGTTAGATCGGGATGAGAGTTGAATATTTTGGCAGCATTATCTAAATTTGCTGGATTAGCAAAATAAATGCTCTGGGGCAGAATAATTACAGGGCGATCGCGGTAATGAGAAATAATGTATTCGCGGAATGCCTGATACTTAGGCCAAAGGTCGCCTAAATTACCCCCACCATTGAGGAGTATGGGGGCTTTACCAATCTGTTTTTCTAGGATAGCCCCAGAAAAATTATTAATACTGGAAGCATAGCTGATTTTAGCTTTTATCTTCTCAGTTATGTAAAATACAGAGCCTATCCAGATGAGATGATCGCCAATGTTTGTGTAATCAGGATAGTCTAAGAGTGCACAGCGTTCAAAATCCTTCAACCTGCCTAATGATTGATGTAATATTTCAGTAAGATTGTGCATGGTCAATAACTGTTTATGATAGCTAAATGCTAAGTTGAAGGTTTCAGGAATTTATGCCGTGACATATAGTTACACGTTGATTATAATTTACAATAAAGAGTCTAGTTTTTTCTGTTAGTAAATAATAAGAAGCATTAGTTTTATAGTGTGCATTCTAATAAAGTCTTTAAAACATCAGTGAAGTTGATAAATAATTTTAGTTTTCTGTATAAAGAAGATATTACAGATAATCGAATATTAATCTTGCGATCGCTCTTTTTCAAACCTTTGCAAAGCTGAGATACTCCTGATGGTTGACTTCACTGTTGCTATCTGTACCTATAACGGAGAAACGCGCCTACCAGAAGTATTGGAGCGACTACGAGAGTGCTATACCTACACAAGGCGATCGCTAGTCGATTCAGAGTCAATTGATTGGGAAATTATTGTTGTTGATAACAATAGCACTGACAATACTGTTAAGGTTGTTCGAGCTTACCAGACTACTTGGTCATCCGACTGTCCTCTTAAGCTATGTTTTGAGCCTCAACAAGGTCTAGCATTTGCTAGACAACGGGCTATTACGAACGCCAAAGGCAAATTTATTGGTTTCATTGATGACGATAACTTACCCAATCCTGAATGGGTAGCCGCCGCTTATACCTTCGGACAAGCACATCCCCAAGCCGGAGCATTTGGCGGTTTAGTTCTTGCGGACTGTGAAGGCGAAGTTCCCGAAGACTTTGAGAAAGTAGCCTGCTTTTTATCCATTGTCGATCGCGGAGCTAAACCCTTTATCTACGATCGCCGTCAGGGACTGCTTCCTCCGGGGGCGGGATTAGTCGTGCGTCGGCAAGCCTGGTGCGAAACTGTACCGAATCGGCTGTTTCTGGCAGGAAGAGTTGGGAAATTCCAACTAGCAAGCGAAGACTTAGAAGCACTATCCTACATCCAAAATGGAGGCTGGGAAATCTGGTACAACCCCCAGATGTGCATTCACCACAAAATCCCTCCTCGGCGAATGGAGCGAGACTACCTCCTCTCAATCGTGCGGGGTACAGGTTTAGCCCGGCATCAAATTCGGATGGTTCGCCTGAAAGCATGGCAAAGACCGATACTGTTTCCCCTCTATCTCATCAACGACCTGCGGAAATTAATCTCTCTCCTGATTGAGGATGACCGAACGACCAAAGCTGAACTGGCTGTGGCTTGTGACATAGAGTTTTTGCGAAGTAGCTTGCTCAGTCCCTTTTATCTTTGGAGCAAACAGGCCAATTCTAAGAAAAAATAAAGGGAAGTCCGGAGTTGTAGAGGCAAAGGCAGTGCCTTCGCCTTGTACTGAGTGCCTGAGTAAGTATTTTTGTAGCCCTAGGCTTTCAGTCTATGTAAGAGGAGGCGCTAAAGCAAAAAAATAGAGTGAGAAGGATATTCCAACCTCTCACCCTAGCTTCTAGCCATTAACACTCATCTAAAACTTTGTCTTAGCCAGCGTTGCGGCTCTTGCGGCGACGAGCGGTAAACAGTGCGCCAGCTACTAATCCTAGTCCAGCGATCGTTGCAGGCTCAGGAACCGTAGCTCCAACGAGAGCATAGTCGCTGTAGTGGTAGCTTGTGCCTCCTGTTTCTGCGGGAGAGGTGAAGACAACTTTGTCAACCTTGAGATCTCCAAAGGGATTGGCAATGCTGTACCAGCCGCCACCAGTGCTGTTAGAAGGGCTAAGTGCATTGATAGTCTGGAGGATATCACCCCACTTCCATACGGCGGTAGTGTCGCTCAGGACTTTCAGAGTTCCAGTGATTCCACCCGCAGTAATCTGTGCAACTTCATTAACCTTGTCACCGAAGGCAACTGTAGTGTTACCTGCCTTATATAGAAAAGCTAGATCCAGGGACTTGAGTATGGAAGGCCCATTGAGAAGAGATAACGTCAGGGTCTCTCCGTGGTCAATTTCTTGCTGGCTACCTTTACCATCTTTGCTGGAGTGCAAGTAGACTCCTGTACCCTTGACACCGTTGACTTCCTTGGTGGTGAGCTTGCCTCCATCATTAGCTTCTAGTAAAAAGCCATCGGCAGTTTCACAAGAAGAAGGGCCAGTAGAAGCCTGCTCGTTGCCAAGCTTTTCTAGAGGAACGGCAGAGCAGCTACCTAGATCGGAGCCAGAGTTGAAGCTGAAAGCTTGGGCAGGAGTGCTAGACAGAGCGAGCACGCTTCCTGCAACTAAACCGACGTAAGCTGTAATTTTTTGGAGTTTCATGGATTCTCACTCTGTGATGTGGCATCACGTTTGTTTCTGCTCATCATGTTAGTCATGCCCAATCAGTAATAGCAACAAAATAGCTGACTCTTTACTGATTCTTTAAACACCTACTAAGTACTATAAACTTTCAAGTAATTTATCTTTTCAGTACTTGTACCGTTAGGGGGATATTTTGAGGCAGTTTAGCTTAAAAACTAGAGTAGATTTATTGAGGCTATTACTACTAGCTGTAGAAAAAGGACAGTTTGTAAAGGTTTTAGACACTGTTAAAAAGGAAATAGAATTTTTTAAAAAACATAAACTTGGGTAACTTAATGGTGGTAACAAATTTCTTTAGATAAAGTTTATTATCTCCGTGAAACTACTTACGTGGTTTTACGGCTGACACATAGAAAACTCAGGTTTATCAAGGTCTTTGGGGCAATGTATCTACGCATACATAAGCAATTTTTAATTCATCTCTTGGCAAATCGACAGCCAGTTTAGGTTTTTTGCTAATAAAAAAGGTCGGTCTACCGACCGACCCCGACTGGATTAGCTTTCGTTTGAATTAGCTTTCGTTGGTATTGAAGAAAACTACTCAAGCTGACTTCAAGCTAGATTGAGCTTCCTGAGCAACTTGCTCTACCTCATCATGAGAGAGGGATTCTAAGGTGGAGTGAGCTTCTGTTCCTCCTAGTCGCTTGAGGGCTTGTACTACCCGATAGCGGATTTGCCAGTCAGGATTAGTGGCATAGGGTACCAGGAGAGGGACAGCACGGGTATCACCTAATTCTCCTAAGGAGCCAATAGCCGCTGTTTGCACTAGGTTATTTTCTGAGGCAAGGGCTTCTTGGAGTAACTCAAAGGCACATGGATCGCCTAGTTCTCCCAACGCGGCAATAATGCTGAACTGGACAAGCCACTCAGAAGTCTGGTGATAAACCTTTTTTAGGTCTTCAAAGGCTTCGGTAAGCTTGAGTGCCGCCAACGCATCAGCGGCAGCGGCTTGCACGTCAGGTTCCGGGTCGTTGAGGAGGCGATCGCGCAACATGGTTAACGTTGCCTGTAAATCTTGCTGTCCTAGGGTATCTAACTGGCTAATCGCCGCATACCGGACTCGCGTATTGCGATCGCTCAAGGCAGGTTGGATCATCTCAAAGGCAACAGCAGGGTCAAGTTCCCGTAGCTGATTCACGCCGCTGATGCGCTTGCCAAAGTCTTCAGAACTCAGCAGTTCCTTTGCCGATTCAGGAGTAACACTCATTCTCTATATCCCAAAATTTACTCGTACTCAGCCGCCATTGCCCGGACAATATCGCCACGGGTGAGGATACCCACCACCGTTCCTGAGTCATCTAGCACAGGCAGGCGAGAGACGTTTTTTTCATTCATCAAATGAGCCGCTTCTCGCAAGGTTTTATCCGGCTCGACTGTCACAGGCTGATCGCTCATGACTTCCCCAACCGTTTGTCCTAGCGCTTTGTGAACGTCTTTTTCGTAACGGGCAGGATTCCTCAGATAAATCACGCTATCGAGAAACATAATATAAGGTGGGGGGTCAACTCCCGCTTCCTGCCACACCAAGTCTGTTTCAGAGATAATTCCGACTAATTTTCCTGCCTCATCGACTACCGGCAAACCACTGATGCGATGTTCTACTATCAACTGAATCGCCTCCTTTAGAGGCGTCTGTGGTTGTACCGACAAAGGGTCGGGGGTCATGACATCAGCAACAGTTTTGGGCATTCTCGGCTCTTTACTCATCAACTGTATTGTAAGAAATTACCGGGATCATGAGGCATAACTAAATTTATGACGTTGCAACCCACGGATGCCTTCATCACACTAGCAGCCATTGACGCTGAGACGCTGGTGCAATTTTATACCCAACTTTTAGGGCAAGACCCTACCTCTTACATACCGGGCAGTTATGCTGAGTTTAGTCTGCCTAACTTGCGCTTGGCGATTTTTAAGCCAAAAGCCAGCCACCAGAGCGAGTTGGCAAATTCTACCCGAAGCGGAATGAGTTTGTGCGTAGAAGTCAAAGATTTAGAAGTAGCGATCGCTCACTTAGAAGCTCTGGGCTACCCACCCCCCGGTGAAATCATCACCGCCTCCCACGGGAGAGAAATCTATGCCTACGACCCCGCCGGAAATCGTCTGATTTTGCACCAAAGGGTGAGTCCTGAGTCCTGAGTCCTGAGTCCTGAGTCCTGAGTCGGGGAGAAAGGATGAAGTGTTTTCGGTGAAGCCGTTGCCGGAGGCGCTTGGTGAAGGGTGAAGTATGAAGGGTGAAGGGTGAAGTATGAAGTATGAAGAGTGAAGTATGAAATAGGCGATTGGAGTAATGGCTAATCGTCATTGATTTTTCTCTCTCGCTCCCCATCTCCCCTGCACCCCTGCGCCCCTGCTCCCTATTCCCTCATCTCAGGGCAATGTCCACCTGATAACTCAGTTGGGTTTATTTGAGCGTACCTACTTAGCTAAAACGCCATCAAAGATAATGAACTAGATCAGCGAAGGTATATAAGCTATAAATCAGTAACAATACCGCCAAGATTTGCAAGACGCGGGGATGGGGCGAGGGGGTGATCGCTTCCCGTACCCACATTGATATGGCTGCCCCCATTGCGTAGCTGGAACTGAGAACCAGATAGGGCCACTGCTGCGTCACTGCCCAACTTAACAACAACGCCATCGTTAAGGTGGTCATCACCAGTTCGACAAACTCTGGTGGGTTGTACTGAGAAGAAAGAAGTAAACTACGCCACCAAAATTGCCAGTATCTCATTGCTAGTTGGGAGTTATTGGTTGTGTTTGTTGTTAGCGATCGCTTGAGCCAACAACACCCAATCCTAGGGCTGGGTTTGTCTAGTAGAATAGTGCAGCCTTGCCGATCAGCGCTACCCGCTAAGGGTTATCTGGACTCTGCCTACGGGTAGATAACAGCAGATGGTTGTGTTGTTGCAACTGTGCTAGGGCGTCTATGGTTTCAACCTGAGGAAACTGCTGATAGAAGCGACTAACGCTCATAAACGGGTCAGGTGTTTCTAAAATGATCACGCGATCGCTCCATCGATGTAAAGATTTGAGCAATCCGGGCGGGGCAACGGGCGCACAAATCCACACCTCTGCTGGGTTATATGCCTTCAACGCTTTTGCGGCGGCTGCCATTGTCATCCCCGTGGCAATGCCATCATCAACTAAAATTGCCAATGCTCCTTCTGGATTGACATCCGGACGACCAGGGGCGAGTTGTTTTAACTGTGCTTGGGCTTTCTCTTGAGCCTGACGTAACGCCTCATCTCGCACAGGAGAATACTTAGAAGGAAAGAGTCTTGGCTGTGTCCAAAGAACATGACCCTCAGATGTTACAGCCCCAATCGCTAATTCCGGGTTTTCAGGCTTCACGATCTTTTTAGCAACCATCACATCCAAGGGACAGCTCAACTGACGCGCGATCGGGACAGCAACAGGAATACCACCACGCGGCAAAGCATAAACAATCGGTGAGGCAGATACACTACTTGCCTTTAACTCTGTGATGAGATTGACCACGGACTGAGCCAACTGCTTCCCAGCTTCGGTGCGGTCATTAAAGAGTGGGGATGATGACATGATTCCCTCCGGCACTTAGCAACGGGTTTGCCCCCATGATGAACGATCTTTACAGAGACTGTCGGGATCAATAGAGAGAATGTTGCAAATAACACTTAAGGATCAAGGATAAAAATTCCCTTGTTTCTTCTTTACCGTGCCAGGAGAATTAAAATTTAAAGGGCGAGTACCGATCCTTTTTTGGTACTGTAGACCTCTTGCATAAGTCGAATAGACCCCCCTTAATCCCCCCTTAGTAAGGGGGGAGACTTGAAATCTTGCCCCCTCCCCTTAGTAAGGGGAGGGTTGGGGAGGGGTCTAGTATATTTTTGCAAGAGGTCTTGTGGCTTCGATGGATACGAGCTTGTGACATACTCCCCTTTGATGTATTTGTGGCATTGAGCCACACTAGACTTTCTCGCTTTCATCCCACCGCTAAAAACATCACTCCTGAACGTTGCTTACTTTATAGCGGGGGCTTCCCGCGAATACATTTAAATTCATGGCTAACGAAGAACAAATAAGTCTTTTTAATACCGACGCCTTTAGCGAATCTTTACCCCAGGCAGAGCCTAATCTAGAGTTAATTCCCACGGATGTAAAAATTCCCATTCCTCCAGGTACCTATGACAGCCTGACGCCAATTGCCGAGCATTGTAACCGCTGCCATCGTTGCGACTTAGGAGCAACCCGCACCCATGCTGTTGTCGGACGAGGCAACCCGAAAGCACCAATTATGATTATTGGGGAAGGGCCAGGGCAAAATGAAGACGAGACAGGGTTACCCTTTGTGGGGAGGGCTGGGCAACTGCTAGAGAAAATTCTGGCAGCCGTCAAACTCGATACGGAGAAAGATGTCTATATCTCAAACATTGTCAAGTGCCGTCCGCCAGGGAATCGCACGCCAACAACGGAGGAAGCGGCAGCTTGCAAGCCTTATCTATTAGAGCAGATTCGCCTGATAGATCCCAAAATTATGCTGCTAACAGGGGCAACAGCGGTTAAAGGATTGACAGGGGATAAGCGAGGCATCACGAAGATTCGCGGTACTTGGATGGAATGGGAAGGGCGTCTGTGTATGCCGATTCTCCACCCTGCCTACCTGTTACGAAATCCTTCACGAGAGCAGGGAAGCCCAAAATGGTTAATGTGGCAAGACATCCAAGCGGTGCGGGATAAGTTAGACGAAATCAGCGCTTAATGAGGCAATATTGGCGAAAAGCCCCTATTTTTTGCGCTTAAGTCAATAATTCGCCCGCCTAACCGCTTCAGTAATGCTGCCTCATGGCTCACCACCAATAGCCCTAACTTGTGCTGGCGGGTGTATGCCGTTACCGCCTGCCAGATTAATGCTTGGGTATTGGCATCCAGCATTGCCGTCATCTCATCGGCAATCAGGTAGCGGGTAAAGGGATTTAGCGATCGCGCTACCGCTATGCGCTGTAACTCCCCGCCGCTCAGTTCGTGGGGCCATCGTGTCAACCAGTTACTGTGGATACTCAGCGCTTTTAGCAGTTCCTGCTCTGGCGGTTGCCCTTCGTGGAGAATCTTCTCAATCCGCCAGCGAGGGTTAACCGATAGTTCCGGGTTCTGGAAGATGAGTTGCACAGGCGAGTAACCCCGCTTTGGTAAAGGCTGACCGTTAACGGTGACGATTCCCGACCTTGGGGCGATATATCCCGCCAGAATCTTACCCAGCGTCGTCTTGCCAAAGCCACTGGCACCGCTTAAACCGACAATTTCGCCGGGAGCAACTTCTATATTTAAATTCTGGAACAGCCAAGGCTGATTTTTCCCGTAGCGAAACGAAAGATTTTCACCTCTCAACATCAATGCACCTCATCTGCATGAATACAGCGTACCGGAGCGCCCCGCACTTCCCGAAAGGCTGGACGCGCTTCCCTACAAGCGTCTGTCACCCACGGACAGCGCTCAGTAAATAAACAGCCAGGGGGTAAAGCATCCGGGCTGGGTTGAGTGCCGGGAACGGGAATAAAGTCATTTTGAGGAAGCGATCGCCATAATGCCCTAGTGTAAGGATGACGAATTTTTCCCGTGGGAAAATCTTGCGCGTCCGCAATCTCAACCGTTGTCCCTGCATAGAAAACCGCCACCCGATCCGCCACTTGCAGCGCCGCCTCAATATCGTGGGTAATCAATATCACCCCTTTACCCTCATTGGCTAATTCCCGTAAATGATTCAGCGTTTCCCTCACCACCTCTGAGTGCAATCCCGGCGTCGGTTCGTCCGCAATCACCAACTCCGCTTGTCCCACCGCCGCCGTTGAAACCAGCACCCGCCGCGCCATCCCGCCAGAAAGCTGAAACGGGAAAAAGCGTTTAACCACAGAGGCGAGTCCATAGCGGTTAAACGTTTGCTCCACCGCTGGTTTAGCCGCTTGCGTTGAGATGCCGCTCAGTTGTGCCGCACGACCGACTTGCGACCCTACCCGCATCAAAGGGTCAAGATAGCCTACAGATTGGGGAATCAGGGCAATTTCTCGCCCGCGCCAGGTTTGCGATCGCGCTGGGGTTAGTAGCTCCCCCTTGAAATAGATCTGTCCCGCTACTTCTGCATTCTTCGGCAAAATCCCCAGAATCGCATGAGCGAGCAGACTCTTACCCGAACCACTTGCCCCCACAACCGCCATCACCTCTCCCGCCTTAACCTCCAAATCCAGCTCGGTAATCACCGTAAGCCGTCGCTGAGTCAAGCCCTGGTTGTACATTGTGAAGGTGACGCTGAGGTTGTAGACGGAAAGCATGGGTGAAGTATGAAGGGTGAAGTATGAAGTATGAAGGGTGAAGTATGAAGGGTGAAGTATGAAGGGTGAAGTATGAAGGGTGAAGTATGAAGTATGAAGTATGAAGGGTGAAGTATGAAGT
>NZ_JCACLG010000036.1:0-41046 GCF_059505785.1 Kastovskya adunca
ATACTTCACCCTTCATACTTCACCCTTCATACTTCATACTTCACCCTTCATACTTTCTCCCCAACTCAGGACTCAGGACTCACCGACTCAGGACTCTCACCCTCCCTCAAGAGATGGTAGTGTTAAATACACAAAATATGAGCAATCAATCTGCCGCGAAGAAGTTGTCAACTCAAACCTTTCGTTCTTCTTTGTTATCGCTTTTCGTTGCCCCAAGGCAAATACTGCGGGGCGAACAGGCATTAGCTGAGTCAGGAGAAGCGATCGCTCGCTTGGGAAAACGTCCCTTAATTGTCGGAGGCGATCGCACCCTAGCTAGCTTTACTCCTCAGTTGCAAGCAATTTTACTGCCTCAGCAACTTAAATCTGCCCCCGCCTCCTACAGTCCCGATTGCAGCGAAGTATCTTTGGCATCTCTGCGAGCCGCAGCGAACAAACATCAAGCCGATGTGATTATCGGTATCGGTGGCGGTAAGGCATTAGATACAGCAAAACTGTTGGCTCATCAGTGCCAGTTACCGATTGTCACCATCCCGACTTCCGCTGCTACCTGTGCGGCTTGGACAGCTTTGTCGAATATCTACTCTGAGCAGGGTGCCTTTGAGTACGATGTCGCCCTTGACAAATGTCCTGACTTATTGTTACTCGACTACAGCCTGATTCAAACGGCACCACAACGTACCTTAGTGGCGGGAATTGGCGATGCGTTAGCCAAGTGGTACGAAGCGTCAGTCAGTAGCGGCAGCTCTCCGGCGACGCTGATTATCGCGGCAGTTCAACAAGCCAGAGTCCTGCGAGATATCCTCTTCCAAAAGTCTGCGGCTGCCCTGCAAGAACCCGGTGGAGAGGAGTGGCGAGAAGTCGTAGATGCCACGGTCTTATTAGCAGGTGTTATCGGTGGCTTGGGGGGTGCCCAATGTCGCACAGTTGCTGCCCACGCTGTCCACAACGGCTTGACTCATATCCCTGCTGCCCATAATGCCCTGCATGGTGAAAAGGTTGCCTACGGCATTCTTGTGCAGTTGCGCTTAGAAGAAATGATTCAGGGTAATCAGCTTGCCGCTTCCGCACGACAACAGTTGCTGAAGTTTTATAGCGAGATTGGATTGCCCCAAACCCTCGACGATTTGGGGTTGGGTCACATCACTTTAGCAGAGTTGCGACAGGCGGCAGAAATCGCTTGCGGTAAAGCCTCGGATATTCATCGTCTCCCCTTTACAGTGGTGCCTGAACAACTGATGGCGGCGATGGTTTCAACAACAAGCTTAGTTGATGGAAATCGCAGCCCTATTAATCTCGCGTCAGAGAATTGACGATCTAGGGGCAGAGTTGATAGATTTGTGCATCGCAGCAGAAAGGACAATGGCAAAGCAGCAGCAGGAGTTCGCTCGTGACGTTGCGCTTGTTCTAGATGGCTGGTGTGGTTCATTTAGTTATGGAGAATGCGGTAAAAGCGATGTCTTTAAATTGGCTAACTCCAGCAGGGCGTGTGAGTGCGTTGCCGCCCTATGTTTTTGCCCGTCTTGATGAACTGAAAGCTCGTGCAAGAGAACAAGGGCTGGATTTGATTGACTTGGGCATGGGAAATCCCGATGGCCCAGCACCACAACCCGTCATCGAAGCAGCAATAGCGGCATTGCAAAATCCGGCTAATCATGGCTACCCGCCCTTTGAAGGCACTGCGAATTTCCGCCGCGCCATTACCTCTTGGTACCGTCGCCGCTACGATGTTGACCTCAACCCCGATAGCGAAGCCTTACCCCTATTGGGTTCCAAGGAAGGACTGGGACATCTCGCCCTAGCCTATATCAATCCCGGCGATTTGGTATTAGTCCCCAGCCCTGCCTATCCGGCTCACTTCCGGGGCCCGGTGATTGCGGGGGGGAAGATTCACAACCTCATTCTCAAACCGGAAAACGACTGGCTGATCGATCTAGGCGCAATTCCTGATGACGTTGCCCAGAAAGCCAAAATTCTCTATTTCAACTATCCCAACAACCCCACGGCTGCGACTGCGCCGCGTGAATTTTTTGAGGACATTGTCGCCTTTGCCCGCAAGCACGAAATCCTTTTAGTGCATGACTTGTGTTATGCCGAACTCGCCTTTGATGGCTACCAGCCCACCAGCTTGTTAGAAATTCCCGGTGCTAAGGAAATCAGCGTTGAGTTCCATACCCTGTCAAAAACCTATAACATGGCAGGCTGGCGTGTGGGCTTCGTTGTCGGGAATAGCCAGGTAATTCAGGGATTGCGGACTCTGAAAACGAATCTGGACTACGGCATTTTCGCTGTCTTGCAAACTGCCGCTGAAACTGCCTTACAGCTACCGGATCTTTATGTCAGCGAAGTGCAAGCCCGCTACCGTCGCCGTCGTGATTTTCTCATAGAAGGCTTGGGGCAACTCGGCTGGACTGTGCCTAAAACAAAAGCGACGATGTACTTGTGGGTACCTTGCCCTCCCGGTGAGGGTTCGACGGACTTTGCTCTGGATGTTTTACAAAAAACCGGGGTGGTTGTGACGCCGGGGAATGCTTTTGGTGAGGCGGGTGAGGGCTACGTGCGGGTGAGTTTGATTGCGGAATGCGATCGCCTAGGTGAAGCCTTGAGACGCTTCAAAGAAGCAGGTATCCGCTACTCTGCTGAAGCCGTTGTTTCAGGGAAAGAGTGAGGGCGAACCTCAAAGGGTTGGCATATTAACAATCTGAGGAATTTTTTATGGCGATCGCTCTTCAAGAGTTTTCCTGGACAAGCTTAGTAACTGTTCTGGCGTTAATGCTCTACTTTGCCTTCACCGCTAATGTGGGTAGAGCGAGGATGAAATACAAAGTGCTTCCTCCTCAAACTTCAGGAGATCCAGATTTTGACAGAGTATTTCGAGTCCAACAAAATACATTAGAACAGCTCGTACTGTTTATACCAAGCTTGTGGCTATTTTCCTTGTTTGTCAGCCCAATTTGGGGAGCTGTAATTGGAGCCATCTGGATAGTTGGACGCCTAGTATACGCTTGGGGCTACTATCAAGCTACTGAAAAACGATTGCCTGGTTTTGGGATTAATGCCTTGGCGATTGTCTCGTTGCTTTTAGGTTCGCTAGTAGGAATAATCTTGACGATTGTGGATTGAATTCCTCTACCTGTCCCCTATTTATAAAGGGCGATCGCTAATTTGCCCAAGCCGTTTATGAATCTCCTGGATGTAGAAATTTCAACCTCTCGCCTTTTACTAAAACCAATTTCGATGGAGTATAAGGAAGCGATTTTTTCAGAATTTACTGAAGAAATTACCTCCTATACCTATCCCCAGCCAGCCAAAACAATCGCCGAGACAGAAACCTTTATTCAGGAATCATTACAAGGACTGCAAGCAGGGACAAACTTACAACTGGTTATCTTGTTAAAACAAACTCAAGAATTCTTGGGTTGTGCTGGACTTCACAACCTAGATAAGCAGCCAGAGTTAGGAATTTGGCTGAAGAAGTTGGCACATGGCAATCGATATGGACGAGAGGCGATCGCGGGAATTAAACAGTGGGCAGTTAAAAATATAAATTGCGACTACCTAACTTATCCCGTTGACAAGCAAAATATTGCCAGTCGAAAAATTCCCGAATCCCTTGGTGGAACAATCGTTAGAGTAAATGACAAGCAAAATTTAGCGGGCAATACATTACATCTGCTTGAGTATCAAATTCCCAATCGATAGAAGCAAAAATCTGCTATCTGACAGAGGGCATTCTTAGCTAATTCAGATTATTAAATAGGATGCGCTCAAACCTAGTGCTACCGAATGCCGCAATCCTCAAACTCTCCCTACCGATTCACCTGGTTCGATTGGTTTTGCCTGTGGTATCCCCCAGGCTGGCTAATTTTATTTAACCGTCATTGGCAGCACTACCATGCCGATCCTGATGGCTGGAACTGGCTGGAATATGGCTTATTTTTGATTCCCGGTGGCTTTTATCTTGCCTTACTGATTCGCTGGTTGCGTCTAGGTTGTCGTTTACCTCGCCCGGAAGTGAGTAAGTTTGACCCCAACTACCAGCAAGCCTTCAGCCAGGAAATCCTTACCCCGATCGTAAAATACTACTTTCGCGGGGAGTTGCATCAGGCGGAGAATTTGCCCGAAACTGGGCCTTTGATTGTGGCGATGAACCATGCAGGGATGTCCTTCCCTTGGGATGTATTGGGCTTGGGGACTCTCCTTAGCCAGACGAAGGGATGGACAGTCCAACCGATTGCAGGTGTGTCTTTATTTGACCATGCTTGGATGATCTGGTGGCTACCGCCGGGATGGGCAAATGCTTTGGGGGGGGTTAGGGCAGAAGCGGATGCTTTTGAAGCTGCCGTTGCCGATAAAACCACTCTGCTTTATACCCCAGAAGGTTTACACGGCCCTCGCAAGGGTTGGGCAAAGCGCTACCAGCTGGAAACCTTTCATCCTAGCTTTATTCGATTGAGCGATCGCTATCAAATTCCGATTCTCCCCGTAGTCTGCATTGGTAGTGAGTTTTTGCATCCTTGGGGGTATCATCTCAAACGCATCGCCAAGTTACTCTCCCTTCCCTTTCTACCCCTTTCCCCGTTGATGCTGATCTTTGCTCTCTTCCCCTCGATGGGCGTTTGGGCAATGAGAACTCGCCTGCGCTACTATATCCAACCGCTTGATCAACCGTCTTTAGAAACATCACAAGCTAGCTCAAAAGCCGTCTCAACTTACCGCAATGCTCAAGGCTTACGGGAAAAACTGCAAAGTCAAATTAATCAACTTCTCCATGACAAAAATTGAGCAAGTCTGCTAACTCCAGGAATTTAGAATTACAGCCGTTTTTATTTCTTTGGACTACAAAATCGTCAGGGCTTGGCACTGTGCCTTGCCCTTACCCAATTAGCAGGTCTATTTACTGGAAAATAGCTGTAATGGGGCTTGTTTTATCAATTGTTGGAACGGAGAATCTTTGCTGATATCCGTCCAAACCGACTAAAGCGAGTTAAATTTAGCGCGGATTGATTCAACTCGCTGGCGATTGACGCCTAAATCTGACTTTCCTAGACGCGATGCCGATCGCACATGAATAACTTTAGCGCTGTCATCGATTAAAAATTCCACGTCATCTACAAACCCCATCAACGCAGTGGTGAACTCTGTATAGAGATAGTCCTCAGTTTCTGAGATGATGTTTACCCGTTCCATCGACTGTAGGGTTGTCTTGAGCTGACTCATTGCCTCAGCCGGAGTGGAATTGTAGGACAAAGCCTCAATGCTGTGCTCTTTGTCAGTGATCGGGCTTTGGCTAGAGACGCAGTTGGGGGTATTTGGACAAGGGGCGAGTTGGCGATCGCGAACGCCCAGGTTATCAGGTTTTTTTCCGGAAAATTTAAACATTTTTCGTTGCAGAAATGATTTGTCACTGGTTCATGATAGGGCGTCAACGCCTTTGCTGGTGAACTCACTAAAAGGATTAGCGATCGCTATCTATAGCTGTACAACCTAAATCACCAACGTCTGATCCGACGCCGCAGGGGATGGGAGAGATAAATCAATAGCACGCCATCCATCACGAGTTCAAACAATCCCACCTCTCGACCGTAGTATTGCTCATCCCAATAGCTGAACCAACTGCGAAACCGGATTGTCCACTCGAAGGGGAAAAACAACAACGGGCCATCATCTACATGGGTGAGGATATCGACGCTGGTGTGTAGCAGGCAAGCCACGCAGAACCAGAATAACCAACGCTCTGGGGAATTGATATTACAACGCGATCGCCACAAAAATCCTATCGCCAACAGCAACAAAACTGGCGAGTGCAGAAAATTGTGTGCCGCAATCCAAAAGGGATTGTGGAAATACAACTGAGTAAACATTAAATCAGTTGTATCAGCAACACTCCAGCCCAAAATGTAGTGGTAGTAAATCAAGCTACCAATAGACAACAACCATAGCGGCAAATCTGGAGCAACAGAGCCGAAGAGAAACGCACTTTTTACGATGGGAATGCGTGGGAAGGCTTTATCTAGAGCCGCAGTCATTAAAAAGTGCGAAGGGGTATTCATCGTTGTTGCGAAAGTTTTGATTTTACAACTTAGTTCCGGAGTCGAGGGAAACGCCTTTGGATCGTTCATTATTGAAATTGCTCACCCTCAGTCAAGGAAATAACATGGTAAGACCGATTACGCCGGACATGCTCGATCCGAAAACGCCAGAGGACGTTGAAATCCGCGCCGAAGCAAGAGAACCGATCACAGACCCGACTCTTGGTATCGCGGTTAACGTTAACCTCCAAGGTACTCCCCGCCATCGACTTGTTACTATCGGTGATTCGTTAACCCATGGATTTAAGAGTGGTGCGATCGCAGATACCAGCTTTTCCTATCCGAGAATTATTGCTAAAGAACTGGGCTGGGATGGGCTGCGTTATCCCACCTACAACGGGCCAGGAGGTGGATTGCCTCTCAACTTAGAATGGCTGGCGCGTCAGTTAGAGAAGCGATACGGTGAAAAAATCGATTGGTGGGAATTTCCGCCCGGTTTGGCGTTGATCCGTCAAGTGATGGATGAGGTGGAGGATTACTGGGAACGCGGTTCTGGTGCAATTCCCCCCGATCCTAGAGGAAAAATTAATCACAATCTTGCCGTCTACGGCTGGGATTTGCGGAACACAATCTCGCGCAACGCAGATATGTGCAAGGAGATACTGCATCAGAACCCGCCGAAGGATAATGTTGCCGGACAAGTTGTTGAGTACCACAACGAACGTTCGGCAGTGCGGGTTTTAAATACCGCACGGGATGCACAAGGTAAAGCCCTCTCCCCCGTGCAAGCCGCCGCTGCATTAGGTGCAGAAGCAGGCGAAGGGGATGGCATTGAAACGCTGATTGTCCTGATCGGTTCTAACAATGCTCTGGGTAGTATTCTCACCTTTAATGTGCAGTGGAGCGGCCCAGGCTACGACGACATATCCGTCAACGACCGCTACACTGTCTGGCGTCCCATTCACTTTCAAGCCGAACTAGACGAGCTGGTGAAGGAAATCAAGAAAATCCGCGCTCGTCATGTGATTTTGGGAACGGTTCCTCACGTCACCATTGCACCGTTTGCTCGTGGTATTGAGTCTAAAGCAGAGCCAGGTTCTCGATACTTCCCTTACTACACCTTGCCCTGGATTAAAGACAAAGATTTCAATCCCGATAAGCATCCCCACCTGACTGGGCCTGAGGTAAGGGCAATTGATAGTGCCATTGACCAGTACAACGAGTCTATTACTAATGCCGTGAAAGAGGCGCGACTAGAAGGCAGAGACTGGTATGTTTTTGAAGCGGCGGGGTTACTGGATCGCTTAGCATCGCGCCGCTATATCCATGACATCAACGCTAGACCCAGTTGGTGGGATAAAGTCGGGGGTAAATATGAACTGCCGCCAGCACTGCAAGCACTTGACCCCATACCGGATTCTCGCTTCTTTGTCTCTAACTCTCAAGGTCGCACCCAAGGCGGTCTATTCTCCTTAGATGGCATTCATCCGACAACCATTGGCTACGGCATTATGGCTCAAGAGTTAATTAAGATCATGCAGCTAGCGGGGGTGAAGTTTTCTCAGGCGGATGGCACCGAGCGTCAAGGTGAGGTGAAGGTTGATTTTGAGCGATTGATTGAGTTAGATACGCTAATTTCTAACCCGCCGCCAGTCCTCTCCAATGTTGAAGACTTGATTGGTTGGATTGACAAAAACTTTAACATCTTTAGCCGTTTGTTGAAGGCGAGTTACTAACTAAGTCGGGACAACAACCCTGGAAAGGTTCGCTGCTGATGGTGGAAGTAGGAACCTTTCTTTGCTTAGACGAGCAACCCTTGTACTTATCGCCGACTTTTACCAAATCTTGAATTAAGCGCGATCGCCTCCTTCAGAGGGTGGTGGACGTGATGTGATTCAATACGATGGGTGGGAGCATCGAAGCGATCGCCCCTCAACTGTCAATTCTGCAAAAATCAATGAATTTGGAGTCTATTAACACCAGCATTGCTGGTCTCGTAATCATAGTTAACGGTATTCTGACTAGCACTTGTCAACTGCTCGCCCTGTTTGTGATTTTCCTAGGGGTGATGCGAGCGCTGATTATCTTTCTTAGAAGCTCTTTGCTGCAACCCCAAACAGCAGAAGTCTTTCAAAGTAGCCGTGTGGCGATGGGATATTCTTTTTCATTGGGTTTGAGCTTTCTCGTCGGTGCCAGTATTCTAAAAACGATGATTTCCAGCCGATGGGATGACATTGCTCGCCTTGCCGCCATCATTGCCGTACGAACTCTCCTCAATTACCTACTCGAACGGGCGATTGCTCAGACGAACAAATCACAGAGTTTAGAAAAACAACGTCTTGAGAATTCTCAGACAAAATAGCCGACCAAGCTACCCCTCGATTTAACGTTTATTTCCAGCCATCTGCCCAACTCGGAGCGGATAAGCAGAATTTAACTGCTCCTGCACGACTTGCTGCAATACGACAGAGTATTGCTTGGCGATTAAGTCAGGGGTAAAGTGCGATCGCAAGTAGCGCCGCCCAGCCCGCCCCATTTGCTTAACTAACTGGGGATTTGCTGCTAAGGTGCGAATAAAGGCTGCTAGTCCTGCCCCATCACCGTTATTGAAGGTAGCCCCGCAGCGAGCTTCCTTGACTAGGGTTTGCAGGTAGGAGTGGGATTCGCAAATCGCGGCGATGGGGCGTCCGGCTGCTAGGGCACCATAAAGCTTGCTAGGGGCGACTAATTCTGCCATCCCCGGACTGACACTCACTAAGGATAAATCGCAGGCAGTGAGGGAGTAAGGCAAGTCCTGTCGGTTCTGGTAGGGCAAAAAGCGACAATTTCGTAAGCCCAATTGCGTCACGTACAACTGACAAGCTTGCCGTTTGGCACCGCTACCAATAAAGATAAACTGCATCGGTTCTTCGGCTAAGAGGCGAGCCGCTTCCAGAATCGTGTCCATGTCATGACAGCGACCCATATTGCCAGAATAAAGAATAGTGAAGGTGTCTACCAACTTCAAAGACTGAGCAAACCAGTTTTGTTGTTTAGCAATGGGTACGATGCGCTGCGGGTCAGCCCAATTGTGAATAACGACTACTTTATCGACAATATCTGGGCATTTTGCGATCAGTCGCTCTCGCATTGAGGGGCTGAGAACGATCACTTTCTGAGCATTTTTCCACGCACAAAGATTGAGGTAACTCCACAGGCGCACCAGCCAGTGATTTTCTGACACGACCTTTAGCTCGACAGCAACGTCGGGATATAAGTCATAAATCAAACAAATATAGGGCGAGCGGAAGAGTTTGTAGATCAGGTAGGCCAGAATCGGTAAGAAGGGAGGCGCGGTGGTAACGAGCAAAACGTCGCATCGGCTAGCACGTTTGAGCAAATGCAAGGCAGAGCGGATACAAAATAGCAAGCCGCTAATCGCTTTCCCCCGAATGCGTTGCGGCCAAATCGAAGTAGTACGCGATCGCCTCACGGAAACTGTCGCTAATTGCTCAATGGCTGGAGCCGTCTGCTTTTGAAACGCATAGGCGGGTTGCCCAGTAAACACCTGCACAGACAACCCCTGCTCGCCTAGCTGCAAAGCTAACTCTTCAATCAATTGCCCTGTTGCCGCATAGTCAGGCGGATAAAACTGGGTCACTATCGACAGTGCGAGTAGTTTGTTGTCTTGTACCTGTGTCTTTCCGTTGCTCATGTCGCCTCGTATTAGGAGTGGGGATGGATTTAGTCCGTGTTTTCTCGAGGGGTTTGTCCAGTCCAGCTAGGAAGACTAATCAACCGTTATTGCTTGTTCAAATGAGAAGATTCGTAAACGGCTACTTCGTCTTGAGTTTTAATCCGAAACACTCCAAAAGAAATACGCCAAAAGACAGATTTTCGAGAAGCTAGGGGTAGACTGTGTTGATAATTTGCATAAAAAACAGTGGTTTTGCTTCAAAAAACCGAATAATCAGAACTTTTGCCTTTTTTAGGTCAGCGAAAATTTGTGATCAGTTAGTCCAGATTTGTCCGGGTTTAATGACAACAGCCATGTAGGGTAAAGATCAATCTAAGTAAATCTAACAGGTTTCTCAGCAAAATTACTGAGAGTAACCTAAATAAGCGTCGCCTGAAACCAACTTGTCAAAATTCAAAGCACTAAAAACTCAAGGTTGTTCGCAAAGTGCCAATGACAATGTCCGCGTTATCACTGTTGTGGTTCGGTGCCGTCAGCCAGATTACCCCTGGCGTAAGCGTCAAATTATCTGCTAACTGGTACTGATAGAACGCTTCTAGGTGCAAAGAGGTACTAGGATCGCTGATGCCTAGATTGACTAAGCGATCGCCACTATTCGTTACCTTGGGTTCCATCCCCACAACAATACCTGCCAGATTGCCAGGTTTGCCCAAGTCAGGAAACGCCAACGTCACCGCCCAATTCCAAATATTGGCATCACCTTGGTCGATGACACGGGCTGCGGTATAGCCAGCCCAACCCCCCAAGACGAAGCGAGGACTGATTTGGTAGGAAGCTTCGATACCGTAGGAATTGCTACTAGTGGGTAGTCCTAGCTGAGTGAAGAGGTTAGCGTTGTTACTGCCTGTTTGTAAATCTTTGTTGTAAGCATGAACGTAGGTTAAGCCAATTAGCGATCGCTCACTGGGCTGAAAAACAACCTGTGCTAATGCTCCATAGTCGCCGCCAAACAACCCGGCTTGAGGATTACTCCCATTCCCCGCTAAATAACCCAAACTTAGTTCTAGCCGCTCGCTGAACGCATGTCTGATACCTGCACCTGTCCCCTCAAGCAGGTAATAAATCGGCGGACGAGTACCAAAGCGAGAAAGGGCACCCTTTGCTCCATCGCCATCTAGGTAGGGATTGACAGTACTGGCAAAGTAGTAAGGGGCGTCCGCTTGAGCGGCGAAGACAACAGTAGTATTGTCACTGACGGGCAAGCTATACACCAGAGCATCTAGTTCAAGATCGCTCTCGCCTTCCCCTGTAAACGCCAATTCCCCTTCACGGGTTTGGGTGCGGTTCGATAGATTATTTAACCCCTCTGCTTGTAACCGCGTCAGGAGCAAATCCCGACCTGTAAAGCTGGTGTTTAAGTTTAAGCGAGTGCGATGACCAAATACCGCCACATCGTCCAGGTCGTTCCCGTTGGCATCTTCCCCGGCGACAATCCCAGCCAATCCTAAGACGGCTTCTCCCTGAAGTTTTGTTGTCGAGGAAAACTGAGTCAGTTCCAGTTCTCCCGTCCGGGCGGTGAGGGCATCAACATCAGCCCGCCGTAAGGATAGTTCTAGAATAAACTCCTGTCTTAACTTCTCTAGGAGAGCGACATCTTCTAGAGTGACGGCATCGCTTGTTTGAATCAAAGACTGAATCTGATTGAGGGCGCGGGCTAAACCAGCGGCAAACTCATAGCGAGTAATAGCGCGGTTGCCTCGAAATGTACCATCAGGATAACCCTCGACTACCCCGTATCGTTCAACCAGCGATCGCAACGCCTCATAAGCCCAGTCATCCGGCTGCACGTCCCGCAGTTGGGAAACGTTGGTAACTTGCCCCATCGCGTCATCGCTGTATTGTTCGACTTGCTCTAAAACTCCTGTCGGGTCAGTTGCTACCTCGACTGGGATATCTTCCGTGATATCAAGTTCGATTAATTGCCGATCATTAAAAAACCTCTCCCCCTTTACAGAGAGGGGTGTTGTAGGTGGGGCGGGGTTCTGCACGTACTGAGGGGAATCAACCGGATTTGATCGGACTGTAAGACCGCTCAAGTTAGTCGAGGAGATAGTATCAGCCGAGTTTTGCACGACCTCAGCGACTGACTCCTCTGATGCCACTGCGCCACAACACAGCGCCAGAAGCGCCCCGACAATGGCGGAACTAATTGGCGGAGTATTTCTCCAGATTTGACCTATTTTCACGTTGATTTCTCACACCACAGCACGCCCCTCCATTGTCAGTCTTTGCAGGACTAAGTGCCATGAGTATTGAGAAATTTTGTATGAAGGGTGAAGGATAAAGTATGAAGTATGAAGGCTTCGGCCGTGAGCTCAGCCGAACGGGTGAAGTATGAAGTATGAAATAGGCGATTGGAGTAATGGCTAATCGTTGTCAATTTTTCTCTCCCCTGCACCCCTGCACCCCTGCTCCTCATCAGTGGGAGAGGGAGTGGGGCTTTTCTAAGCCGTGGGCTTCCATGAGCTGACGATCGCTCATTACCTCGCGGGGAGTACCATCAGCGATGATGTGTCCTTCATCTAGGAGTAAAACGCGATCGCATACTTCCACAATCAGTTCTAAGTCGTGGGAAGAAATCAGCACCGTTTCCTTGGACGCTTGCAAAACGTTGATTACGCGACGCCGCGATCGCAAATCTAAATTAGCGCTCGGCTCATCGTACAGCACCAGTTGCGGACGCATTGCCAAAACTCCCGCGATCGCCACCATACTCTTTTCCCCACCAGAAAGGTTGTGCGGCACGCGGTCAATCAGTTTCTGGACGCCTGTAATGGACAACGCCTCCTGCACGCGAGCGGCAATTTCTGCTTCTGATAGTCCCATGTTCTCTGGCCCAAACGCCACATCATCCCGCACAGAAGGCGAAAATAACTGGTCGTCGGGGTTTTGAAATACCAGACCAATCTCCGGGCGAAATTCCCCCACCGCCACAGGTTTGTCAAAAAGCAAAATTTCTCCCGTTGTCGGTTGCAAGATGCCACAGATAGAAAGAAATAGGGTCGTTTTCCCCGCACCATTTGGCCCGATCAACCCTACCCGTTCTCCGGGCTGGATGGTGAAGTTGATGCTTTTCAATACGTCTGGTCGGGCTGGGTAGGAAAAACTCAGATCCTTAATAGCGATCGCGCATGATAGGGACTTGTGCTGAGGTGAGAGTTGCGTCTGCTGTTTCATTGGATAAGACTGCTGGTTCGGATTTTTGCTACGTTGTTTCTAGTTTTAAAGAAATGTTCTATGACTCAACCTATTAAGCCCCGAATCTATGAAATTTTAGAATCATCTGATCCCAACGATCCCTGGAGCAGAATTGATGACTGGGGAGTAAGTTTATTAGTAATTTTAGATGTTAGTGCCTTTATTTTTGAAACTTCAAAAGATATATCATTTAAATTCAATATTTTTATCTTTGATATTGAAATTGTTTCTGTATTCTTTTTTACTGCCCTCTATTTTTTGCAACTTTGGTCTTGTACTGCCGATCCGCACTATCCGCATCCGCTTTGGGGAAGATTGCGTTATGCGGCGACTCCCTTAGCCATCATTGACTTACTCGCTATTTTGCCATTTTACCTATTACTGTTATTTCCTCATGTGCAGTTAATTCAATCGACAGGACTATTTCGTTTACTGCGCTTATTAAAGCTAATTCGTTATTCTAATTCGCTACAAACTATTTTACGAGTGATTGGCTCAAAAAAAGATGAGCTAATCATGACTTTATTTTCTGTATTTATTCTTTTAATCTTTGCCTCTAGTGTGATGTTTTTTGCCGAAGGGGAAGCGCAACCGGAGGCATTTCCTAGTATTCCCGCCGCGATGTGGTGGGGAGTAGTAACGTTAACGACGGTGGGGTATGGAGATGTCTATCCGACGACGCCGATTGGTAAATTATTTGGTGCGGTATTGGCATTTATTGGTATTGGTTTATTTGCTTTACCCGCAGGGATTATTGCCTCTGGTTTCTCAGCAGAAATTCAAAAACGCAAAGATCCTGAACGTAAAGCGTTATCAGAAAGTACGGCGGCAATCTGGACGCCAAAACAGCAGCAAGTTGTTAGTCATCAGGTAGAACAATCGGCAGAATTGATGAAACTTTGCCTAGAAATTGCCCAGGAGAAGTTTGGCGATCGCATTGGCGATCAGGCAGTTATTCGGGATTTCGCCACCACCCTCTACCAAGAAGCGGTTCGCAAACTTGACTTATGATCCTCCCACCCAAAATTCTGCCACTACAAAGCCAGCCGCAATCGCGAAGGTAAGAATTAACGCGATCGCATCGCGGCGGCGCATCTTAAATTCCTGACGGCGGCGACGGGGAGGCGCTTGTCCATATCCCCGCAAACACATCGCCTTATACACTTGCTCCGATTGTTCGTAACTTCGCACCAAAAGGCTACCTGCTAGGGATGCCAAAACGCTCAAATTCCGAAAGCTCAACTTACTCGCCCGAAAGCCCCGCAAACGCATTGCCCGTTGCATCGTTTTGAGGTCGTTGCCAAACTGCTCGATATAGCGATAGCTCAACAGCGCCATATCTGCCAACAGACTAGGAAGTCCCAGCGATCGCATCGCTTTAATGTGGGTTAAAAATGGTGCTGTACCAAAGAGAATCAAGCTAATCGTCAGAATACAGATAAAGCGAGTAGCAATCAGGTATAAAGCGATTAGCCCTTCTACGCGCAGTGCCAGAAACCCAAGCTGGAACAGGATAGTATCGCCAACAGTGAAGGGCAAGAGAATGGCGATCGCCGCTAAGAAAAAGCCCGGATAGCGCAACCGCGTCAGCAAAAACGACACAGGTAACTTCGAGGCAATGAAATACGCGATCGTCACCGCAATCATTACCGGAAGCAAACTCAACTGCTGCACAAAGGAAAAGGCAAAAATTAGAGCAAACAGTGCCACCAGCTTGCATCGAGGTTCCCAGCGATGAATCGGGGAATCTAGATGAGCATAGGTATCCAACGCGTGTTTCATCAACTCTCCAACAACTCTGGCTTGACTCGCTTCAAAAAGAGCGCCACAGCAGCCGTAAATGCCCCTTCAATCAGCATCAAGGGGATATGGGCAAGAACCAGCCCGTAAATCGCTTGCCGCTCCGTTTCAACATTAATATCTGCGGGAATACTAGTAATAATTAGGGCAAAAAAGATTAGCGTTGCAAATCCCAAGCCCCCAGCACCAGCCACGAACCCAAAGACAGCAGTCCACAACCGATTTTCCTTACCAAATCGATAACGCAGTTGAAACAAGTAATACGCCAAAATCGCTGGAATCCCAAACATTGTGGCATTCACTCCCAGCGTCGATAATCCCCCGTGCTGGAACATTACCGCTTGGAAAAATAAACCAATAAGAATCGCTGGAACAGCGTAATACCCCAACATCGCTCCCAAAAGTCCATTGAGAATGAGATGAACACTCGTTGGGGGGACGGGAATGTGAATCCAGGACGCCACAAAAAAAGCGGCAGTCAGTAAAGATGCCTTAGGAATATTCTCTTTGTGATTGGGATGGCGGTTAATTTGACGTAACGAGTACCAAATAACGCCACCTGCCGTTGCATAACCAGCAATACAGACAGGAGCGGGAAGGATACCATCAGGAATGTGCATTATTTTTGTTCTGAGGGCTGATGTGAAGACTCTTTGTTTTGTCCCTTCTTAGGAAGTCTCATGGGATTATCCTTGATCCTCAAGACTCGGAACTATGGAAGTCAGAGCTTTTATTACCCCGTGCAAAAAAGAGTGCTGTTCCGATAAATCCCCAAATGACCGCCGCACTTATCAACACAATTTGAAGAGGAGTGAAGGCTGGATTGCTTGTTGCAGTACTCCTGACACGGGAAACGGCACCATTATCACCTGTCTCAGCCCCCCCTGCGGCGGCGGTGTCGCCCCCCACAGGAATGTTGATGATGTCGCCGTGACCTGCCTGACGGACTTGAACCGTCCAGTTTCCTGGCTGCGAAGAGTCAGGCGTGAAAACAAAATTACCCTTTTGATCGGTGGTACCTTGCAACCAAGGTTGGCTAGGGTTTTCAGGGGAGTAAACAGTGACTGGCGCTGCCGACATCGGTTCGCCTGTATCGTATTCCGCACTCAGCTCAATTGCCTGCGTCTCCCTGGCGTTAAGCCTCGCGCCGTGAGCGATCGCTCTTGCCGACCAACCGCAGGTTGAAACAAAAACGAGTGGGATTAAAAGTTTCCACTTAGTATTCATAATTCTCTAAATTGTATAAATCCTTACTTGATCAGCGCTTGCTTAAGCAATCAGGTTGTTGAGGGGACTAAGGTATCGACTTAATCCCCGCAGAAAAAAATCCTAAGAACTCGGTTCGCTGTTATTGTTGGTAGTCGTCTGGGTGATCTCTCGACAGTGACCTTCGCCCACATGACCGATATTTGGGAGAATTTCCTGAACTTTCTGGTAGTCCTGTGCTGAGAGTTCAGACTGCAGCCGCGCCATATCTGCCTGTAGCTTGCCACTCTGCGCTAGGGCAGCCAGCGGCTCAAAACCCAGTGCCCCCGTATTCAGGGAGTCGTCAGCACTCTTTTCGGCATCACCAAAGAGGTGATCGAAGTGAAAGGTTGCTTCCAAATCAGCCGTACCGTTTGGCTGAAGAATCCCCTTTCGCTCGTCGCCCACAAACTCCCCGCAGACGTATTCAAATTCCTGATCAACGTTGAGGACAAAGTCGATGGTTTGTCCTTCCTTCTCGGCTGTCCCGTTCATCACCAAGGTTTGACCCTGAGCTGGCCCTTCGTTTGCCTTGACCATTTTCCAGGAAAGGGCGTTATATTGACCCGCAGGAGCATTGGGGGCTTCGCCAACGAGAATTGAATCAGTTCCTGCCTCACCTTTGTGGGCTAAATCCACCGTTTTTGTTTCATCGATGACAACTTTCTCGGTTGCCTGGATTTCGCTGCCTGCTTCAGTATTGAAGGGGGGATCGGCTTGGTAAGCTGTAATATCCCCTAAGTTTGTATAGACATTATCAAAAGAAATATTCCACCCATCTTTGGAGACGAAACCCTCGCGAGCAAAGTCTTCACCGTTAGCCCGAACTTGAAGAGTCCCCGTTCCTTGCTGAGTCTGGGTTTGAGTCTGAGTACCTTCCGGAGCTTGGGTTTGAGTATCTCTAGGAGAACAGCCAAGAATCACTCCTGGAGCTAGAAACGTTAAACTCGCGAAAATCAGTAGCTGTTTCCTCATTATTATTAAGCTTATTTTCCCTGAATTACTGTACAAAACTTAATCAGACAGATTTTTGTCAAAAATTTCAATCCCCCCAGAGGGTATCCGGAGGGAGTTCAACCGTAGTTACGGCGTTGATTGATAAGGGTACAAGCTTTCCACAGAAGGGTTTACAGCCCCTCAAAGCCAGTTAGCGATCGCATCTGTAGACTTTACTCGGTGCATCCCCGCCGCCACAAACTGTTGCGGGTGATGCAATGGCAAAACAGCGCCTTTCAGCAGCGGGGGAGATACTATGCTGATACGCCCAATCTGTAGCTTGGTTGGCCCTTTCTTGATAAGGTACTCGCCAAACTTCTCCTACCCGCCTGGCATCGAAGTAGGATGGAATTGGTAGTTGAGTAGTTGTTTGTGGACTCATGATCATTGCTCCTTACCTAACGTGATGCGTAAAGAAGAGTAAGTTTCAACCCTAGGATATAAGCTAAGCTGGCATCGGAATTTATGCAGGCGTTACCACTAGCCTTGAAGCAGATTGAAACACTGCTGCATCAAAGGGGACAGGGCGAAGACCTACTAGCCAGGTATTTCGAGGAGCGGGAGTTGCGGCAGTGACATTTTCAGAAAAAGGAAGGGCTGCCGATAGCATTTTTGTTGCAGGTGGCGAAATGGGGAACCTGATGCGATCGCTCGATTGGTCGCAGACTCCCTTAGGAGACGTGAACCACTGGCCCCAAAGTTTGCGAAGCGCTGTCAGCATTTTGCTGCCTTCAAAAGCTCAGATTTTCCTGCTCTGGGGAGCTGAATTGATCAAGCTCTACAACGATGCCTTTCGCCCTATCCTGGCATCGAAGCATCCTTGGGCACTGGGTCGCCCTGCCCGTGAGGTGTGGAGCGAAACTTGGGACGCGATCAAACCCTTGCTAGATGGAGTTGTCACCACGGGAGAAGCATTCTGGGCGCAAGATTATTTGTTCTTTCTCAATCGCTACGGGTACAGCGAGGAAACTTACTTTGATGTCTCCTATGACCCCGTGCGGGACGAGAGCGGGGAAGTCGGCGGCATTTTTGGCATCGTTAGCGAGACAACTGGGCGAGTTCTGGGCGATCGCCGCTTACAAACCTTAAGCTTGCTGGCGAGGGAAACGGCTCAAGCTAAGACGGTTGAAGCTGCCTGTCGAAGTGCAATTCAGGCTTTAGCCACCAATGCTCACGATATTCCGTTTGCCCTGCTCTATCGAGTGGCGGCAGATGGCAAGCGAGCTACTCTGGTTGAAACGGCCCGATTCGATGCGGAAATTTCAACGCCAGCAATCGTAGACCTGACTCAAGACAATGACGGATGGGGATTGAGACGAATTCATCAGACTGGGCAAGCGGTCGTTGTTGATGTAGCAACTCGATTCGGGGCGTTACCCAAGGGAGCCTGGGACGAGTCGCCTACTGCTGCCTGGGTTGTGCCGCTGACCCAATCGGGACAATCTCAGATTGCTGGGTTTTTGGTCTTGGGAATCAATCCTCATCGAGCCTTTGAGAAGGAGTACCAAGGATTTTTTGATTTGGTGGCAGGCAATGTCACGAATGCGATCGCCAATGCCCGCGCGTTTGAAGCAGAACGCCAGCGAGTCGAAGCACTGGCAGAACTCGATCGCGCCAAAACCGCCTTCTTCAGCAACATCAGCCACGAATTTCGCACTCCCCTGACGCTGATGCTGTCGCCGCTAGAGCAGACGCTAGCGGAACTAGAGGGAAGCATTCCGGCAAAAGCGCGATCGCAACTCGAAATGGTGCAGCGCAATGGGAATCGCTTGTTGAAGCTCGTCAATACGCTGCTCGATTTCTCGCGCATTGAAGCCGGACGCCAAAAAGCAAACTACCAGCCAACCGATTTAGCAACCTATACGGCGGAATTAGCCAGTCTATTTCGTTCTACCGTTGAGCAAGCGGGACTGCAACTCACGGTTGATTGTCCTCCCTTGCCAGAACCGATTTATGTCGATCGGGAGATGTGGGAGAAGATTGTGTTGAATCTGCTCTCGAATGCCTTTAAGTTCACGTTTGCAGGAGAGATTGCGGTTGTTCTGCGTCCGGTTGGCGATCAGGTGGAACTGAGCGTGCGCGACACGGGTACAGGCATCCCAGCTGCCGAGCTTCCCAAACTATTTGAGCGGTTTCATCGCGTTGAGGGCGCACGCGGACGCACCTTTGAGGGCACAGGCATTGGGTTGTCGCTGGTGCAGGAACTCGTGCAGTTGCAGGGAGGGGCGATCGCTGTTGACAGTACGCTGGGTCAAGGCAGTACTTTTCGTGTGCGGCTGCCAATGGGCACAGCGCATTTAGCCAACTGCCTGATGGAAAGTGGCGTTCCAACTGCGATTGCTGCTGGTGCAAAATCCTATGTTCAAGAAGCGTTAGGTTGGTTGCCCGAAGAAAATTCTGAAGGCAAGGAAACCGAGGCTCACTTCTCAGCTTCAGCGCGGATTCTGCTGGTCGATGACAATTCAGATATGCGGAACTACTTGTCCCGTATTTTGGGCCAATTCTACGAAGTGGAGCTGTTTGCAGATGGAGAAACTGCCTTGGCTGCTGCCTCTGCTCGCACCCCCGATTTGGTGCTGAGTGATGTAATGATGCCCGGTATGAATGGCTTTGAGTTGCTCAGGCAGTTGCGAAGCGATCCGCAAACACGCCAAATCCCGATTTTGCTGCTGTCTGCCCGTGCCGGAGAAGAATCGGCAGTCGAGGGACTGGAAGCTGGAGCCGATGACTATTTAGTCAAACCCTTTAGCGCCAGTGAACTGCTTGCCCGTGTCTCTGCCAACCTGGAACTGGGACGATCGCGCCAAGCTGCGGCACGTCGTTGCCTCGATGCGGTGGCATCTTCCGTCTCCGATTTTATTTACACCTTCGATTTGGCAGGACGATTCACTTACGTCAACAAACCGCTGCTCGACCTCTGGCAGAAAACGTATGCTGAAGCGATCGGCAAAAACTTTTTTGAATTGGATTATCCGCCGGAGTTAGCCACCCGACATCAGCAACAGATTCAACAGGTAATCGCCACGCGCCAACCGCTCAAAGATGAAACGCCCTACACCAGTGCCTTTGGCACAAGAGCTTACGAGTACATTTTCGTGCCGCTCTTTGATGCAGAGGGGGCAGTAGAAGCAGTCGCCGGAATCACTCGCGACATCACTGAACGCAAACAAGCCGAAGAAGCCTTGCGAGAAAGTGAGGAGCTAAAGCAAAGCATTTTGGAGAGCAGTAGTGACTGCATCAAAGTCTTAGCGTTGAACAGTGAAATTCTCTACATCAGTACAGGCGGGCTGTGTCTTTTAGAAATCGACGATCCGAAATCTGTCCTTTATAGCGTCTGGACTGATTTGTGGGAGGGCGAAGATTATGAAAAAGCCCAAGCCGCGATCGCTGCTGCCACAATCGGCAACATCGGTCAATTTCAAGGCTATCGCCCCACCACCAAGGGCACACCGAAATGGTGGGATATTATTATTACGCCAGTGCGAGATGCCAAGGGACAGGTTGTGCAACTGCTTGCTGTTTCACGGGATATTACGGAAGCCAAGCGCATTGAAGCCGAACGCCAACAAGCTGAACTAGCACTGAGAGAAGCCCATGTGCAGTTAGAATCTGCTTTGGCGGCGGGAGCTGTCTACACCTGGCGCTGGAGTATTCCCGGCGATCGCGTTAGGGTCAATGCTGCGTTTGCTCACCTGTTTGCTGTAGACCCGGTGAGTACGACATCCGAAGGGTTACCGATTGATTTCTTTCTCAACTCGATGCACGAGGAAGACCGTCCTCGCGTTTCATCTGCAATTATGCAGGCGATCGACACAGGCGAGGAATATGCTGCTGAGTACCGCGTTCGGACTGTCAGTGGTGAGGAACGTTGGCTAACGGCACGGGGTCGAGTTGAGTATGATGCGGCAGGGAAACCTGTTTCTTTTCCTGGCGCACTCGTCGATATTACCGAGCGCAAACAAGCAGAAGTAGCCTTGCGCCAATCAGAGGAACGCTATCGAACGCTGTTTGAGTCCATTGATGAAGGCTTTTGCGTCATCGAAATGCTGTTTGATGAAAATGACAAGCCGATTGATTACCGCTTTTTGGAAACCAATCCGGCCTTCGGGAAACAAACGGGACTCGAACAAGTGATAGGCAAAACAATGCTTCAACTCGCGCCTGCTCATGAAAAGCATTGGTTTGAAATCTACGGCAAAATCGCCATGACGGGCGAACCGCTTCGCTTCGAGAATTGCGCCGAAGCACTGAACCGCTGGTACGACGTTTATGCATGGCGTATCGGGCAGCCGGAGAGCCGAAAAGTTGCCGTACTGTTCAAAGATATTAGCGATCGCAAGCGCACTGAAGCCGAACGAGAACAAATCCTGCAACGAGAACAAGCCGCACGGGAAGCTGCCGAACGGGCAAATCGCATTAAAGATGAGTTTTTGGCGGTACTGTCTCACGAGTTGCGATCGCCTCTCAACCCGATCTTGGGCTGGTCTCAGCTACTTCAAAACCGCAAGATGGATCAAGAGCGAACGACTTATGCCCTACAGATCATCGAACGCAATGCCAAACTGCAAGTGCAGCTCATTGATGATTTGCTCGATGTTTCTCGAATTCTCCAAGGCAAACTCAGCCTAAATGTCGATTCGGTCAATCTGGCAACCACCATCACCGCCGCACTGGAAACAGTACAGTTAGCCGCCGCCGCCAAATCGATTCAAATTCAGACAATCCTGGAACCAGAGGTTGGGCAAGTTTTAGGCGATTCAGGTCGCTTGCAGCAAGTCATCTGGAACTTGTTATCCAACTCCGTCAAGTTTACCCCGTCAGGAGGACGAGTTGAAATTCGCTTAGAGCAGATTGAGGCTGAAGCTCAAATAACGGTCAGCGACACAGGTAAAGGGATTCTCCCCCAATTTCTGCCCCATGTCTTTGAATACTTCCAGCAAGCCGATAGTGCCACAACTCGACAATTTGGTGGATTAGGATTGGGCTTAGCGATCGTCCGTCAAATCGTTGAATTACATGGTGGCAGTGTTCGTGCAGACAGCCCTGGTGAAGGGCAGGGAGCCACCTTTACAGTAAAATTCCCGCTGATGCCGCAGCACTCAGTCATTCCTCAAGCGGTTGGCGAGTCCAAACCTCTCTCAGGCTTGCAAGGTATCAAAGTGTTAGTGGTAGATGACACGACGGATATGCGAGAGTATGTTGCCTTTCTCTTAAAACAGGAAGGGGCAGAGGTTGTGGCTGTCGGTTCAGCAGCAGAAGCTCTTGCCACGCTAGCTCAGTTTCAGCCAGCGGTGTTGGTGAGTGATATTGGGATGCCTGACATGGACGGGTATATGCTGTTGCAGCAAGTCAGAGAGCTACCCTCAGAGCAGGGCGGTGAGATTCCGGCGATCGCTCTCACGGCGTATGTCGGGGAACTCAATCAACAACAAGCGATCGCTGCCGGATTTCAGCGGCACCTTTCTAAGCCGATCGAGTCAGCCGCGTTGATTACAGCGATCATTGATCTGATCAAAGTCAATTGATACTACTTCTACCTAATCCCTAAATGCTTGCTACAGATACTTTTCTTCCTCCCCTTTTTTAAAGTGGGTTGGGGGAATCTATGTGTAGCCTCTTAAAAGGGAAAATGGTATTACTTGTACCGAAGAAATGGTTTAAAGCCCCTATTGTGTGGAGCTAATAATGGTCAGCCCCTTTTCTCCGGTTTTTTAACTCAGGAATACACCCCTAATTTTCGCTCTCAGGCTTAGGACTGATAATAAAAAGCAACTTCTTTCTCTTTAAGCAGTGCCCAACCTGCGTCGCTCAACTGCTGGTTCAATTGATCTTTGGGCAGGTGTTTGGCTCCGATGCGAACGATCCGAGAACGCATTGTATTCGTCACTCCACTGCGCTGACGCCCTGCTTCTAGTGCCATAACTTGGTTATAGAGTTCCAACTTGGCTGGGGGAATCGGCGTACCATCTAGATCGATGCCTTGAGCAATTGCGGCATCGACGGCATCTGCACCCGTGGTAGGAGTCGGTGAGTTCATAAAGGTAGAGAAACTTGGGACAATGTATTTGTATCGCTAGGTAATGATTGTATCAGCCAGAGGTGATCGCCCTATCCCAGTAAACGGCTACAGCAAAAATTTGGGTATCTACTATTTTTCTGATTAGGGAACTGAACCGTTCTGCACTTTTACCGCATCAATCGGTGGAATTTCTGCGAAGTCGAGAATTTTTGCAATCAAATCTTCCCGCTTGACTGCCATCAGATGAACGCCCTGACAAAGTTGCCTCGCTAGCTGGACTTGTTCGGCGGCAATCTTCACCCCTTCTAGTAAGGGGTCATCAGCGGCGGCTAGCCGCTCAATTGTTGAGTCGGGAATATCAACGCCGGGGACGTATTTATTGATAAATTGAGCATTTTTAGCTGATTTCAGCAGAAAAACACCTGCCAGAATTGGCTTCCCGCTACCAGAGGCAATCTGATCCATGAACTTTTCCAACCGCTCAAAATCGCTAATGAGCTGACTTTGGAAAAACTGCGCCCCCGCTTCAACCTTCCGCTCAAAACGACGCTGCAAGCCTGACCAGCTCTTGAGTTGAGGATCAACCGCTGCACCGGGGAATAAATGGGTCACGCCATCAGTGAGGGGTTTATCGTTAACGTCAATCCCGTTATTTAGCTGGCGAATCAGTTGTAGCAGGCGCACTGATTCTAGGTCAAAGACACTTTTGGCATCGGGATGATCTCCGGCTTTAACCGGATCACCTGTGAGGGCAAGAATATTGTGGATACCGAGGGCGTTGGCACCCATCAAATCTGCTTGCAGGGCAATGCGGTTGCGATCGCGACAAGCCATCTGACACACTGGCTCAATCCCGTTTTGCAACAAAATCGCCGACGCCGCAACGGAACACATCCGCAGCACTGCCCGACTGCCATCTGTAATATTGACAGCGTGTACTCTTCCTTTCAGGGTTTGTGCCATCTTCACCATATGGGCAGGGTTGCCTCCTTTGGGAGGTGTAACCTCGGCGGTAATGAGAAACTCCCCAGCCTGAACGGCAGCGCGGAAATGGTTGGTCATTGCTTGGGTTTTAGCGCCCTACTTACAACTACTATTATCGTGACGCAATAGAAGGCAATTGTATCTCTACACAGGTACGGAATAACCCAGGGCTTTTTTCACTCTAGCGAGAGTGGCGTTGGCGATGCTTTCGGCATTTTGTCGCCCATCGCGTAATACGGACTCTAGATAGCCCTGATCATCCATAACTGCCTGATACTTTTCTTGAATCGGCTTGAGAGCTGCAATCGCCGTTTCAGTCAGTAGCGGCTTAAACTGCCCCCAGCCCATATCCTGACATTCCACCGCCACGTCCGCTTTCGTTTTGCCAGAAAGAATGGTGTAGAGGGTCAGCAAGTTGTGGCATTCTGGGCGTTCTGGGTTATCAAATTCAAGACCTTTAACCGGGTCAGTTTTACAGCGCTTAATCTTTTTTTGGATCAAGTCTGGTGGATCGAGTAAGTTAATCCGGCTCATTTCCGTCGGATCAGACTTAGACATCTTCTTTGTGCCATCAGTGAGGCTCATTACCCGTGCGCCTTCTTTTCTAATCAGCGGTTCTGGCATCTTCAAAACCGGATGCTCTTCGCTGCCAAATTGGTGATTTATCCGAATCACAATGTCACGGGTGAGTTCCAAATGCTGCTTTTGGTCTTCCCCGACAGGCACCTTATCCGCATCATAGAGCAAGATATCTGAGGCCATGAGTACGGGATAGTCCAGCAATCCGACATTGACATCTTTACCTTGTCTGACGCGCTTTTCCTTGAACTGGATCATGTCCTCCAGCCAGTTGAGGGGGGTGATGCAGTTGAGCAACCACGTTAGCTCACTGTGAGCCGGGATATGAGATTGCACAAAAATATTGGAGTATTGTAAGTCAATCCCACATGCCAAATAGAGGGCAGCGATCGTGTAGGTATCTGCTGCCAATGTCGCTGGATTGTGCGGAGCGGTGATGGCGTGTAAATCGACCACGCAGAAGAAGTTTTCGTACTCGCTTTGAGCTTCTACCCAGTTGCGAATTGCTCCCAGGTAGTTGCCCAAGTGAAGATTACCCGTTGGTTGAACCCCAGAAAGAACTCGCTGCTTGCTCATTAGCTTGTAAAAAGAAGTGCTTGTGCAAAAACTGCCACAAAATTATATATAACTCTGACAGTATTTTGCGATCGCTTCACAATCAGCGCATCGCTAAAATCTGACAACAAACACCCTTTGTATCAGTTCTATCTATTATGACTCAGTCTTCATCCCAGAACCTGCTAACTGAACTCAAGACGTGCCTTTCCCTGGTGCAGGACATGGAAAACCACAAGGAAGCCAAGCAGGCGTTTGAGCAATTGCATAACACCCTAAATGCGGAAAACCCACAAGCAGCGGAATTAACAGACTTACTCTGGCAAGAAGTGATCGCGGCTCGTCGTGCTGCCGCCTTCTGGCATCAGATTAGCGATGTCGAAAAAGAAATGGCAGACAGTATGCTGGAAAAATTGATCCAACTCCGACAAAATTATCTGCGCTTGATGCAAGAGCAGTAGGAAATAAAAATAATTCAACTGTAGGGTGAGCATTCCCTTGCAGTTGAAGAGTTTACCGCTTCTTTTTTAATGCAACGTAGAAAGGCGATCGCGTTTTGATGAAAATCACACTTCACGAGCCAATCACCCTAGAAAACTTCCTTAAACTGCCAGAAAACAAGCCTGCCAACGAATATGTTGATGGTCATATTTACCAAAAACCCATGCCTCAAGGTAAACATTCCCGACTTCAACTCAAGCTTTGTGAGGCAGTGAATCGGATGGCTGAGGAACGGCAGATTGCACTAGCATTTCCAGAACTGCGCTGTACCTTTGGAGGAAGGTCGATTGTTCCTGATGTAACAGTGTTTTCTTGGGAAAGAATTCCCTTTGATGCTGAGGGAGAAGTCGAGAATGCCTTTGAGATTGCTCCTAACTGGACAATGGAAATTCTCTCACCCACTCAAAGAGCAACAAAGGTAATTAGTAACATCCTTCATTGCCTTAACTATGGTACCCAGCTAGGTTGGTTTATTGACCCTGATGAGCGCTCGGTACTAGTATTTCTTCCAGATCAGCAACCACTAGAATTGTCTGGAGAGGATAGATTGCCCGTACCAGAATTTCTGGAATTAGATTTGACAGTTGCTCAGGTATTTGGTTGGTTAAAGGCAGGAAAATGAAAAAGCGATCGCATATCCCAAACAACAGACAGTTAAGTGATGAAATTTCTCGGAATCGACCTTGGCTGGACTTCAGGAGCGAGTGGTTTATGCTGCTTGAGTTGGCAAGATGGACAACTGCAACTTTTAGAGCTAGATAGACGGCAAAGCGTAGCCGAAATTTTGGATTGGGTGGATATTTGGGCACCGCCAACCGAACCCGCAATAGTTGCCGTTGATGCCCCAACCCTCATCCCCAATACCACAAGCATGAGGGTGCCGGATAAACTCACCCATAAGCACTTCGGGAAATATCACGCGGGTTGTTACCCGGCTAATCTCGGACGCCCCTATGCTCAACACACGATTCAGTTCGGTTTAAGCTTAGAAGCGAGGGGATTTGCTCACGCCCCAACCATTAGCCCCCAAAAATGCGATCGCTATCAAATTGAAGTCTTTCCTCATCCAGCGATCGTGCATTTATTCAACTTAGAGCGCATCCTCAAATACAAAAAAGGCAAACTCGCCGAACGCCGCCTAGAACTCATCAAACTGCACCAATACATCCTCAATGTTCTTCCTACCCTAGAACCCGCTCTTTCCCTTTCTTCTTCCTCTTTGCCTCTGCCTTTCTGCGATTTGTTTCTTCCTGAAATCCCCACCACAGGCGCAGCCCTAAAAGCCGTAGAAGACCAACTAGACGCCCTAATCTGCGCCTACATCGCTGCCCACTGGTGGTACTGGGGCTTAGAACGGAATTGGGTACTAGGAGATGCAGCCTCCGGCTATATAGTCGTTCCCGCACCGAATACTAAGTTGCCTTCAGATACACCATCTTCAGAACCCTTGAAAGTATCCTTTGACAAGTTGGGTAATAGCTAATACTTCAAGCATATTGTGATGGCGCTAATGCAAGACCGACAAACAATAATTTAAATATTTTCTGATAATACTTTCAATTTATCTAACGCTAATAATCGAGCAATTTGCTCTGCAAGACAACCAGCAGAAAATCTAGGTACTTTGAAGTTAGGTAAATAAGCTTGTTCCTCAATATCTCCAAATGCTTTCGAGTGGATGGTGACTTTAGCGCCAAGCAAGACTTTTTCTTGAATACCCAAAGAAGGAAGACACATATGATGTATGGAATGTGACCAGGCATCAACTTTCCAAGAAAGCCTAATAATTTCTCTTACTATTGGATTATTGTCCAATTCTGTGTCAACCTCTAAGTCAATTGCCCATCGTTTAAAGATTTCGTATTGTTCCTGGGAGCTTAGATTTTCATAGTCTTCCTGCGACCATCCTGCACCTTCAGGGAAAGGAGATTCGTGAAATCTTCTGTCAAATTTTATTTGAGATAGGACTGCTCCGATAATTCCGTCAATTATTGTAAGTTTCAAGTCCTCTCCAATATCTTTGAAGTACCTCGATCCAACTACAAAATACGGAAATAGCGAACCGTGGGCTACTCTTAGCTTTAACTCAGTAATCTCTTTTCTCCAAAAACTAACCTTTCTCTTTGAAGAATACTGGCTACCTAAATTATATCCTTGCCCTAAACCATCAAAGTCAATGCAAATCAATGGCTCATCTGCCTCATTACAGAGAGTATAATCAACACTTGTCTTCTTCAATCGGGATTGTTCAATATCAGTAAATTGAAGCGTTGAAGTTCTAATTCCTTCCATCATTGCAGTAACTACCGCCATATCATTTGATATATCAACAACCTCATTAGTATTGAAAACCATGAGAAATGGCAAATTGTGATAAACACGATATCCTTCTTCTACTTCCCATGTTTTTTTCAATTTGTAAAAATTATCTTGCTCCGACAGGCTGGCAAAAACTTTCTTATTAACTCCCATTGCATCCGATACTCAATGATTGAACTGCTAACTCTGCGACTAATTACAAACGATTTAACACTGAAGATATTACCAAACTCTTCCAAATTCGATTTTAACCAGTAAGCCAAGTCGCATAACAACACAAAAACGATTTATTGTAGAGAGTTTTGCTGTGTATCTACCTGGAATTGGCAGAGCTAAAGCAAGGTTCTCCATGTCTGCGTTAAGTCAACTCAAGTAGAACATTTGTATTATTCTTGGTTCTCCCTAAATCCACAGGTCTAGAACACTACCCCTTAAGACCAGGTATGTCACAATTAGAGTCGGTGAATAAAGATTTAGTACCAGGTAATTAAAGTGAGTCCGACTGCCCAAGCGCCCTCTACAAACCGTCGCGCGGTTTTTCCTTTCACTGCCATTGTGGGTCAGGAAGAAATGAAACTGGCCTTGTTGCTGAATGTGATTGACCCCAAAGTTGGTGGTGTCATGATTATGGGCGATCGCGGCACCGGAAAATCCACAACCATTCGGGCATTGGCGAACTTGTTGCCAGAAATTGATGTGATTGCTGGCGACCCTTACAACAGCGATCCGACCGACCCAGACATGATGGGCAATGAGGCGGCTCAGGAACTTCCACTAGTCGTCAAAATGAAAGTCCCCATGGTTGACCTGCCTCTGGGGGCAACTGAAGACCGCGTCTGTGGCACGATTGACATTGAAAAAGCCCTCTCTGAAGGCGTCAAAGCCTTTGAACCGGGACTGCTGGCTAAAGCCAATCGCGGCATCCTCTACGTCGATGAAGTCAACTTGCTCGACGACCACCTTGTTGATGTGCTGCTCGACTCTGCCGCTAGTGGCTGGAATACTGTAGAACGAGAAGGTATTTCCATCCGCCACCCGGCTCGTTTTGTGCTGGTGGGTTCCGGCAACCCAGAAGAAGGCGAACTGCGACCGCAGTTGCTAGACCGATTTGGGATGCACGCTGAAATTCGTACCGTGAAAGAGCCAGCGTTGAGAGTGGAAATTGTGGAACAACGCTCAGACTTTGATCAAAATCCCCAGAACTTCCTAGAAAAGTATCAACCTCAGCAAAAAGAGTTGCAACAACAGCTTGTGACAGCGCAACAGCTCTTATCAGCAGTGGAGATGGACTACGACCTGCGCGTCAAAATCTCGGAAGTTTGCTCAGAACTAGATGTCGATGGTTTGCGGGGAGATATTGTCACCAATCGTGCCGCCAAAGCCTTAGCTGCCTTTGAAGGACGCCGAGAAGTGACGGTAGATGATATCCGCCGCGTCATCACCTTGTGCCTGCGCCACCGCCTGCGGAAAGACCCCTTAGAGTCTATTGACTCTGGCTACAAGGTGGAAAAGACCTTTAATCGGATCTTTGGACTAGAGGCAGCTGGAGAGGAAAGCACCACTGCTGCTGCCAACGGCGTTCGTCAGGGCGTCCGCTAGAGGATTATCGCGCTGAGTAAGGAGGCAGAGTCGTAGCAGTGTCTCGCCTGCCTCCAAGATCCCTGAGGAACTCGGGATCTGGGGAGAGAAAATTGAATAATAATTATTAGCCTTTAACTAATCCTCGTTAATTTCCTCCTGGCTGCTTTTCTCCCCTGCTCCTCTACTCCTTGATCTCTCCTATGCCTGAGCCGCTGATTGAACTTAAGGGCATTAGCAAATCCTTCGGTAACAAGACCATCCTCGATCAAGTTGACCTGACCATTCAGCAGGGCGAGGCATTGGTAGTTATTGGCCCCTCAGGCACGGGAAAGTCTACAATTTTGCGAATTATAGCCGGATTGCTATCTGCCGATGCGGGGGAGATTTACATCCAAAATCAACGGCGAGAAGGCTTGGTCGAAGATGGCAACGACCCTATTGGGATTGGGATGGTATTCCAGCAAGCGGCGTTGTTCGATTCGTTGACGGTGGATGAAAACGTCGGGTTCTTGCTGTATCAGCACTCGCGACTGCCCAGAAAGCGGATTCGGGAGTTAGTCGATCAAAGGCTAGAGATGGTGGGGTTGCCTGGGGTGGGCGACCTCCTCCCGTCAGAACTATCGGGGGGAATGCGTAAGCGCGTCAGTTTTGCGCGGGCGATTATGTCTAACCCGGATACGCCTGAGGACAACCCAGAAGTTTTACTATACGATGAACCCACAGCAGGACTTGACCCGATCGCCTCAACTGTAATTGAGGACTTAGTCCGCCAGTTACAAGCTGTTCAAGGTGGTTGTAGTACCTATGTGATGGTGAGTCACCAAGAAAGTACTATTCGCCGTACTGCCGACCGGGTAGCCTTTCTCTATCAAGGGAAAGTGCAATGGCAGGGCAGCGTTAAAGAAATTGACACAACTGACAATCCCTTAGTGCGACAATTCTTCAGTGCCAGTGTTAAGGGGCCAATCCATGTAGTCGGTTAGGATAGCGATAGCTGGCAACACGTCACACTGAAAGTATTCAGGTCTAGGAGGATCAGCATGGCAGAACGCTGATCAGTAAAAAACAAAACACTATGCGCTCAATGCTTTAGTCTAGCCAAGCTAATAGGGAGGAATAGATTATGCGATCGCGAACTGTTAGAGAAGGCTCAGTTGGATTACTCATACTAGTAGGACTGGCTTTATTTGGCGGTCTCACCTTTTGGATACGCGGTCTCACCTTAGGCAACCGCACCTACACAATCTTTGTGGAATTTATCAACACAAATGGTATGCAAATCGGGGCACCTGTCCGCTATCGTGGCGTTACTGTCGGCAGCATTAAGAACATCAAAGCCGCTGCCAATGGTGTTGAGGTCGTTGTCGAAATTAGTAGCGCTGACTTACGGATTCCTAGCAACGCGATCGTCGAAGCCAATCAATCTGGTTTTTTGAGCGAAACCTCCATCGATATCACTCCCTTACAAGCCGTACCACCCGAGGTACTAACGGCTAACCCACTGGCTGACGACTGCAACTCCCAGGTGATTGTTTGTGACAATGACCGCCTTCCAGGTCAAATTGGGGTAAGCTTTGATGCCCTGATTCGGAACAGCAACCGCTTTGCCGAACTCTACAGCGATCCAGCTTTTTTCAACAACATCAACAGTGCTGCCAGGAACGCTGGCGTTGCGGCTGCCGGAGTTGCCCAACTTTCCAGTGATTTGTCCCAGCTATCCCGTGCTGTCCGGCAAGAAGTCAACACCTTCTCCACCACGGCTAACTCCATCAACCAAGCTGCCGCTCAAACCTCTGCTCAAGTAAGTATCGCCGCCAATCGCATTTCTAATACGGCTGATCAATACAGCGCCACAGCCGCCCAACTCAATGAACTCGCTGCCAATGCCAACGACCTGATCGTCTCTAATCGCTCCACCCTGGTAAGAACCTTAGATAGCGTCACCCAAACCAGCGACCAACTCCGGGCAACTGTGGTCAGCCTTGACCCTACCATTGCTCGTATCAGCACGACTGTCAACGGACTCAATGCCTCTGCTGGTCGCCTCAACATTGACACGCTCTTGCAAAATTTGGAAACCTTATCTACGAACGCGGCTCAAGCCTCTACCACCCTGCGAGACTTCTCCGATCCGGCGAACGTATTGGTTTTACAACAAACCCTAGATTCTGCCAGAGTCACCTTCGAGAATGCCCAGAAGATTACGTCTGACTTGGATGAACTTACAGGCGACCCTACCTTCCGCAACAATCTCAAAGAATTAGTCAATGGACTAAGCACTCTGGTTTCAACAACCGAGCAACTAGAACAGCAAACTCAAGTCGCTCAACAACTTGAGTCCGTCTACACCGCCATCAATTACCCTGTTCCTACTCCGGCTAACAAGTCAGTCAAGTCCAACTCAAAAGTAAGCCGAGCCTTACCTAAACTGAATACTCAGAAGCATTTAAAGCTCATGCCTGCTGTCAGGAAGAAGCCAGAAAGAGAGTGATTGGTGAATAACAGTGAGGAAATAGGGAGACACAATCAGTAGGGGCTAGGGCGTGTTTTCTTGCCTTCCCCGTCAGATTCAGATCCTCCCAGCCAGGGTTAAAAAGGGGAATAATTCAGCCGAAGTCCCCCTTTTTAAGGGGGATTTAGGGGGATCTCCGGGGCGAGAAAACACGCCTTATAGCAGTCAACCTATAGCTTAGGACACTCCTGATTCCTCAAGGAAGCGTGCTAGTTGAACTTGAACTTAGGAGTCAGTACTCACCGACTCAGCACTTTGCTATAAGTCTTCCCCTGCCCCTACTCTCTTTTTAATATCGAATACGCGGGTCGATTAGGGCATTGATAATATCAATCGCAATACTCGCCAATACCACGATCGCGCCGAAGAATACTAGGATTCCCTGCACAGTCGGGTAATCTCGTGCCGAAATCGCGTCATACAGGCGATTGCCTAAACCCGGCCAAGAGAAGGTTACTTCCGTCAAGACTGCCCCTCCCAGCAACGCCGCCAAGGTCAGTCCCAACACGGTAATTACCGGAATCATCGCATTTTTCAGAGCGTGGGCAAAAACAATCCGCCGTTCGGGGATGCCTCTGGCTCTCGCGGCTTCAACATAATCGGCTTTGAGGGTTTGCTTTAGGTTCACCCGCACAATCCGCTCAAAAATGCCGCTGAGGAGAACCCCCAAGGTAATGCTGGGTAGAGCGAGATAGTACAACGCGGTGAAAAACTGGCTTAAGTTGCCACTTAGCAGACTGTCAACCGTGTAAAGACCTGTGAAACCAGTAGGTGTGGGTAAGGTGATGGGAAAGCGAGTTCCTAGGGGAAACCACCGCAGTTGTACGGCAAAGATCAATTGCAAAATCATCCCCACCCAAAACAGCGGCAATGAGTAGGTGATAATTCCAAACAACCGCCCCCCCACATCCAAAGCCGTACCGCTATGGGAGGCTGCCAGAGTACCCACACCAACACCAACTAGGAACGCCACGACCATTCCGCACACTGACAATTCCACCGTTGCCGGAAAATGGCGCTGAATGATGTCCCAAACATCCTGACCCTGGCTAGTGATGGAGGTGCCGAGGTTGAAGTGCAGTAAGTCTCCTAAATAGCGCAGATACTGCAACCACAAGGGGGCTGAGAGTCCCAAACGCTCCCGATAAGCTTCCTTAACGCTATCGGGAGCGCGACCGCCCAGCACGGCATCTACGGGGTCACCGGGTGTTGCTCTCAACAGCAAAAACACTAGGGTGACAATCGTCCACAACATCAAGGGAGCCAGCAGAAGGCGGGTGAGGACGTAATACTGTAGGGCTTTGGAACGAGACATAAATGGGTGTAGGGGGCAGGGGAGATAGGGAGGCGGGGGAGTAGAGAAGTAGGGGAGTAGGGGAGGTTATTTTGTTCCCTACCCCAACATCTGATCAAAAGAAATCCCTCTTCACCAGTCTCCCGATCCGCCAATTTTTAGTTTCCTTTGGAAATTTGCCACAAGGGTAGCCGCTGAATAGGGTCGAGTTTCAAGTCTTCTAATCCGTCCTTGGCGAAGGCGTATTCTTTGGGTTGCCAGAGGGGAATTAAAGGAACGTCTTGCGCTAGCAACTCTTGAATTTCGGTGAAGATTTCCGCCCGCTTTTTGGGGTCTTGTTCGGTGCGCTCTTGAGCGATCAGTTGGTTCATGCGATCGCTATAGTAAAACGACCCCTGACTCTGGGATGCGCCTTCTTCACAACCATTGGCTTCTGAGCCTTTGGTACAGCTTACCAAGGGATGAATAAAGTTATCTGGGTCAGAAAAGTCAGGATACCAATCTAGCAACACGCTCTGATAAATCCCTTTACCGATGTTGCCAAAGAGGGTAGGGGACTCGACGCCTTGCGGCTGAATTTGGACGATTCCCTCTAGTTGCTGGTTGGCGTATTCTTGCAGCGTGCTAGCGGTTTGTTGGCGAACGGCTGAGGAGGAAGGATACCACAGCTCAAGTTTTAGAGGATTTTCTTTGGTAAATCCAGCTTTTGCCAGGAGTTCTTTGGCTTTAGCAATATTACCGTCGCCGTAGGCTTCCTCAAAGGTTGGCTTAGAAACATCAAAACCTGTGGGAATCAAGCTATAGGCGGGTTCTGCCTGGTTTCTGAGGACGCGCTCGTTGATCAATTTGCGGTTAACTATTGCCGCGATCGCTTGGCGCACTTCTGGATTATCCAGCGGTTTCTGCTTGGTGTTCAACACCAGGTAGCTGATGTTGTTGCTGGGGTCTTCAACTGCCTGCCATTGACCTGATGACGCGCCCTTTTTGAGGCTGACAATCTGATCGGGATCGAAGGATTGGTAAGCAATATCGACGGCTCCCGTTTGAACGGAGTTAAACAAGTTCGCCGAACTGGTGAGAATTTGAAAGTCAATACCTTGATTGGCTGGCTTTTCTCCCCAATAGTCATCAAAAACATCCAAGCGAACAGAGTTGGCGTTAAATTCCGACAATTTATATGGGCCCGTACCGACAAATGTGGTCGGCTGGAATTTACCGTTACCAATTTCGTAAGCCTTGGGGGATACCGCCGCCATGCCATCAAAGGCTAATAAGGAAGGGAAGGGCGCAAAAGCATTTTTCAGCTTAATGGTGAGTTCGTACTCCCCTGTTGCTTCCACCGATTCCATCACATCCGACAACAGGGAGGAGGGTTTGCCGCCGTTTTCGCTAAAGCGCTTTAGGGAAAATTCCATCGCTTCGGCGTTGAAGGGTGTGCCGTCGTGGAAGACAACGCCTTCCCGGAGAGGAATTTTATAGGTTAAACCGTCCTCGCTAATTTCCGGCATGGCTGTAGCGAGTTCGGGTTTGATCTGATCTGTACCCAATTCGTAGGTATAGAGGGTATCGCCTAGGCTCTGGAGAATATTACTGCTTGCTAGTTCGTAAGCATCAGCGGGATCTAGGGTTCGAGGTTTGAGGGTTGTCCCTACAGTGAGGCGTCCGCTACCAGCACTCGCTTCCGGTGAAGCGGTGGAATTCGTCGCTGGCTGATTTGTGCAGCTAACTGCGAAAAAGAAGCAAGCACAGAACAAACAAATAAATTGGGTAAGCGATCGCCACCGTTTGAAAGAAAAGCTTCTCCGGTTCATAGCATTGGGTCAGTTGAGCAACTGAGGTGTTTTAGGGAACTATTACTGACGCCCAGCAAATTGCCTCCCGCCTTCTACAGGTTAATACCCTAGAGATGGTTAAAGACCGCCTTCAGCCTCTCTGGCGTAACTCTGTCTCAGGTTGGATGGCAAGGTGTGAGTTTGGTTGGTGCAGCTTTAAATCGAATAGTATAGCGGAAAAGACCGAGCGTCCTTTGGTTTGACGTAAACCTGCTGCTGAGGTGCCAGCTTCAACTCATTAAAGCGATCGCGAGCCAGGTGGGCGGTTACAACCTGACCGTCATCTAAGACTAACTCGGCTTGCACTTCCCAACCGAGATTAATCACGCGCTTGACTCTTGCCGGAACCGACACTCCATTCGGCGTCGTCTCCACCACAACATCATGGGGACGCAGGAAGATTTCTGGCTGGGCAGAATCAAAGCCATTCCCTTGAAACATCCGAGACGTGCTAGGTAGTACGTTCACCGGGCCAATAAAACTCATCACAAACGGTGTCGCCGGGTGGTCGTAAATTCCGGCTGGCGTACCAATTTGCTCCACTTTCCCTTGATTCATCACCACGATTTCATCAGAGACTTCCATCGCCTCTTCTTGGTCGTGGGTGACAAAAACTGTCGTCACATGCACTTCATCATGCAGGCGTCGTAACCAAGAGCGTAAGTCTTTACGGACTTTGGCATCTAACGCACCAAACGGCTCGTCTAGCAGCAACACGTCGGGTGCTACCGCCAAGGAGCGTGCGAGGGCAACCCGTTGCCGCTGACCACCGGATAACTGAGAGGGATAGCGATCGCCTAATTCTTTTAAGTGCACCAGTTCCAGAAGTTCTTCTACCCGCGCCTTCGCTTGTGCTTTGGAAGTTTTACGAATATCCAAACCAAAAGCAATATTTTTTCGCACTGTCATGTGCTTAAACAGAGCATAGTGCTGAAATACAAAACCAATATTGCGGTCTTGTACGCTTTGATGAGTCGCATCCTTTCCTGTCAACCAGATCTTGCCGCTATCGGGGCTTTCTAACCCTGCTATTAGCCGCAACAAAGTCGATTTTCCCGAACCCGATGGCCCTAATAACGCCACCAGGGAACCTGACTTAATTTCTAAGCTCACCTGGTCAACAGCTTGGAAACTGCCGAACTGCTTCGATACGTTCTCAACAACAATGCCCACTGAACTTCTTACCTCACATCGGCGAGCCACTTTATACGCTACCAGCTTTAACCCGTACCAGTTGTGGCTTATTATTCAAAGCTTAGGCTGACAACTGCTCTGGCTAATAGCACTTATTAATCCCCAGTTTATCGATGGGGTTACTGTAGTTTTATAACATACTCAGTAATATTCGTTAAATCTTTTTGCGATCTTTTCTTGACCGCAACTACCACAATTAAGCCCAGAGCAATCGCCACAATCTGCTCCACTACAATCAATTCCAGAGCAATCGCCACAATCTCCCTTGCCTCGATTGAGAGTACTGCATTGAGAACTACAAGTCCCCGTCTGCCAATTGAGAAGTATCAATCTGTTAAGCTCTATTTCATTTCTGTCATATCTGCGATGTGAGTGCTCAGTCAGAAAAAACTCCGTGATACTATGCAAGCCGTAGCTCGAGAAAGAGATGGGAGAAACGCTTTGACTCTAAGGGTAGCTGTTGTTGGGTCAGGGCCTGCGGGTTCCTCTGCCGCTGAAACGCTGGCAAAAGCAGGCATTGAAACATACTTATTTGAGCGAAAGCTTGACAATGCTAAGCCCTGTGGCGGAGCAATTCCACTCTGTATGGTGAGTGAATTTGACCTGCCGCCGGAGATTATCGATCGGCGGGTGAGAAAAATGAAAATGATCTCGCCGTCCAATGTTGAAGTCAACATTGGTAGCACGCTTAAAGAAGATGAATATATTGGCATGTGCCGCCGTGAAGTCCTAGATGGCTTCCTGCGCGATCGCGCCGCCAAATGTGGTGCCCAGTTAATCAACGGCACTGTTCACAAACTTGATATTCCGACTAATAACACCGCTCCTTACACCCTCCATTACGCCGACCATTCCAATGGCAGCCTGGAAGGAATACCCAAAACACTGAAAGTAGACCTCGTCATTGGAGCAGATGGGGCAAACTCCCGCGTCGCCAAGGCAATTGATGCCGGTGATTATAATTATGCGATCGCCTTCCAAGAGCGCATTCGTCTGCCCGAAGCGCAGATGAAGTACTACGAAGATCTAGCAGAAATGTACGTCGGCAATGATGTCTCTCCTGACTTCTACGCCTGGGTCTTCCCCAAATACGACCACGTCGCCGTCGGTACGGGCACGATGAAGGTCAACAAACTGCAAATTAAGAAGTTGCAAGCAGGTATCCGCGCTCGTGCTGCCAAGCGACTAGAAGGTGGCGAAATCATCAAGGTGGAAGCTCACCCCATTCCTGAGCATCCCAGACCTCGCCGCGTTGTTGGTCGCGTCGCCCTAGTTGGAGATGCTGCTGGTACCGTTACCAAGTCCTCTGGCGAAGGCATCTATTTTGCTGCCAAATCTGCCCGGATGTGCGCGGAAACCATTGTGGAAACCTCCAACAATGGCGCTCGCATTCCTACAGAAGCCGACCTAAAGCTTTATCTAAAGCGTTGGGATAAGCAGTACGGCATCACCTACAAGGTGCTGGACATCCTGCAAACTGTCTTCTACCGCTCCGACGCCACCCGCGAAGCGTTTGTGGAAATGTGTGCCGACCGTGACGTTCAGAAGCTCACCTTTGACAGCTATCTGTACAAAACCGTCGTCCCAGCAAATCCCATCGTTCAGATGAAGATTACTGCCAAGACTATTGGTAGCCTGCTCCGGGGTAATGCTCTGGCCCCCTAGGGCTGGTAATTTTTGGCTTCTCTTCGTTTTATGTACCAACTCCTTTGATTCTTCTGTTGTCAGAGGAATAACAAGTTAACCTCAGTCAGTATTAGACCTTCCTAGGGAGCTAATACTGGCTTTTTTGTTGCACGTAGACGGCAGCAAAGTATAGTAAAAATTTCCTCATTTACCCTGCTGATTCGTGTTGATAAAGCTGCATCACCTTAGTCAAAGAGAGGCGAGACTGAACACCTAAGGTGAGGGGGGAAGTGTGTCCCCGATTGAGATGGTCAGCGGCAGCACAACCAATCATGGCGGCGTTATCGGTGCAGTACTTTAGGGGAGGGAAGATTACCCGCAGATGGCGTTCTTTCGCGGCGGCTTGCAAATGGCTTCGCAATCCACTGTTAGCAGCAACGCCACCGCCAACGGCTATAGTGTTAACTCCGTAGTTGAGGGCGCAGGCGATCGCTCTTTTCGTCAAGGCTTTTGCTACAGTCTCCTGAAAGCTAGCCGCCAGATCGTTCACCGGAAGTTGTGAGTGTTCTTGCTGGAGTTTTTGTACCAGCCGCAGCACCGCCGTTTTTAAGCCACTGAAACTAGAGTCGTAGGGATGATAGCCACCCCCAGCCAGAGACACCTTCCCTTCCGGTAGGGGGAAAGCCAAGGGATTTCCTTCTTTGGCAAGTTTGTCAATAATCGGGCCACCGGGATACCCAAGCTGCAATAGCCGTGCCACCTTATCAAAGGCTTCCCCAGCCGCATCGTCACGAGTTTCTCCGAGGGTTTCGTAGTAACCGCAGTCTTTGACGTAAATTAAGCTGGTGTGACCGCCGGAGACGAGCAGGCAGATGAAAGGCGGTTCCAAATCGAGTTCACTTAGATAGCTGGCGTAGATGTGACCTTCGAGGTGATGAACGCCTAAAAAGGGTTTGTTGCGAACGAGGGCTAAGGACTTCGCGGCGGTGAACCCCACAAGTAGCGCTCCGACTAAACCGGGGGCACAGGTTGCTGCAACGCCGTCAATTGCCTCCCAGTCAATATTCGCTTCGGCAAGAGCTTGTGCGATCGCATCATTAAGGGTTTCGACATGGCAACGGGACGCCACTTCCGGTACGATTCCCCCATACTTTTGATGAATCGGAATTTGCGACGCGACAACACTACTGCAACAGACGCGATCGTTGACAACTGCTACCGCTGTTTCATCACAACTAGTTTCGATTGCTAATACGATTGCCATTCTTCGAGCGCCTTAATAAAAATACTACTTTTAGTTACTTAAACTTTACTCAATTAACCAGGAAGAGTAAGATTGCTTCGGTGTACAAATAGCTTCATCTTTTTTGTACAGAAAATTTATTGTTTCGTAACAAAAGGAAACAATTCAATGCGAAAATTGTTGGCTTTTATTTTAGCGATTGGTCTCTGGCTCAACTTTGCTCCTGCGGCTTCGGCTGATGAGGTCTCAGGACTCGTTCCTTGCCGCGAGTCTCCCGCCTTCCAGCAACGTGCTAAACAAGCGCGTCCGACAGTTGGCGACCCCAGTTCTGCTCCCAACCGGATGGATCGTTATGCAAACAAGCTTTGCGGCCCTGATGGTCTACCTCGCTTGATTGTAGATGGACGTCTCAGCCACGCGGATGAAATTATCGTTCCGGGCTTGCTCTTCCTATATATTGCTGGTTGGATTGGTTGGGTTGGTCGGACTTATCTGATCTCTGTCAGAAAAGAAAAAGACTCAGAACAAAGAGAAATCTTCATCGATGTGCCTCGTGCCCTGCCGATCATGTTGAGTGGTTTCACTTGGCCTCTAGCCGCAGTTAAAGAACTGCTCTCTGGCGAATTGGTGGCTAAAGAAACCGAAATTCCTGTTTCACCTCGTTAATCACACTCTAACGCTTGCTTATTGCTTTTGGGAGAATAATTCATGCAAAATTTCCTTACTTGGCTTTCTCTGGCACCCATTCAGCTCTTTTTACTGCTTTCAGGTACAGCAGTATTGTTGATTGCAATTAACGCTCTTTACCCCGATCTACTCTCTTTGGGATGAGATGCTAAATAACAACCATCAGGAAAAACATTTCCTCAAGGTTGTCGAGTTAATTATTGTTTGAAACTTGCGATGATTGTGGTATTGAAAACGAAATTCTTGCCACACCCATCGCGAGTTTCTATCTGCTTGAACGGGTCAATTCAAAATCAATTAACTTTTATAAAGTTCAACCCAAAGAAAGGAGATTTTAAGCCGCTTATTCCCATAAAATAGTGCCAATAATGCCATCTGAGCAAAAAAAAATGGTACAAGCAATCAGCGAATCAAAAAATCGACCAGGGGACCCCAGGAATCGGGAAGTTGTTCACCCTGTCTATGACGATCCTCAAATTGGTAATTTCTCAACACCCGTTAATAGTTCGCCTATTGTCAAGGCTTTCATTAGTAACTTGCCCGCCTATCGCCAAGGGCTTTCCCCCTTGCGTAGAGGTTTAGAAGTTGGCATGGCTCACGGCTATTGGTTGATTGGCCCCTTTGCCAAGCTCGGTCCTCTACGGGACACCGATGTTGCTAATTTGTCAGGATTGTTATCAACGGTAGGATTAGTTGTGATTTCCTCCGTTGCCCTATCCCTCTATGCCAGTCGGCAACCCAGTCCTCCCATCAATATCGTTACAACACCGAAACCGCCAGAAGGTTTGAGTACGAGGGAAGGTTGGAGCGATTATACAACGGGTTTCCTGATCGGCGGTATTGGCGGGGCAGCCTTCGCTTACCTGCTACTTTCTAATATTTCGGTGCTTCAAAATCTCTTCTAAGAATTCTGTTCAATCAATAGACTAGTTCTATTGAACGCTATTCTCCCATCCTGGTTATGAAGTCAGGATGGGTTTTTTATTGAAGGATGAAGGGTGAAGTATGAAGTATGAAGGGTGAATTCGGTTATTGGTTCTCTTCCTCTCCCCTGCTCCCCTGCTCCCCTGCTCCCCTGCTCCCCTGCTCCCCTGCTCCCCTGCTCCCCATCTC
>NZ_JCACLG010000037.1:0-40241 GCF_059505785.1 Kastovskya adunca
CTTTCTTTCATCCCACCCTTAAAAGAGGTGGGCTTTCAGCATCGCTTTTCTGTAAAAGTTGTTGGCGATCGCTTTATGAAACTTAAAGAATTAGAAACTCAACTCTTTTCTCTCACTCCATCTGAGAAAGCAGAAGCCCTACAAATTTTGACTCAAACTTTAAGTAATCCTTCGCAAGGAATTACAAAGACTCCTGGTGTCATGGGTGGTGATGCCTGTATCGTGGGAACTCGCCTTCCCGTTTGGCTGTTCGTTAGTTTGCGGCGTCAAGGTGCGAGTGATTCCGAACTTCTCAACTTCTATCCGAATCTCAGTGCTGCCGATTTGGTGAATGTCTGGGCTTATGCTGATGCACATCCGGATGAAATTGAAATAGCACTCCGAGAGCAAGATGAAACAATGGAGTACGAAGCATAATCTGTGGCAAGCCTTTATGCAGATGAACAATTTCCGCGCAAAGTGAGTGAATTGCTGCGTACTTTAGGTCACGATGTCCTTACAGTTCAAGAAGCAGGCAATACTGGATCTTCCGATCCAGACGTGTTGGCATTTGCGAAAGTAACAATCGCGCAGTTTTGACACAAAATCGACGCGATTTTATTCGACTGCACCGTTTACAACCTCAGCACTTTGGCATCATTGTCTGCACAAGCGATCGCAATTGGGAAAGGCTGGCGAGACATTGATGAGACGATTTCTGCGGAATAATCCCTGGGAGGGAAACTACTTCGGGTGACACGTCCTTCTAGATAAGGCGATCGCATCCTCCTCATTCTGCAAGCATCAGCCGACGCTTTGATTGCCTTGCTTGAATATCCTCTAACTCAGAATCGGGAATCGCTGCAATTAACTGACGCGTGTATTCTTTAGTGGGATTGTTATAAATTTCTTCTGCGGGGCCAATTTCTTCAATGCGTCCTTGATTCATGACCATAATGCGATCGCTAACGAACTTCACCACGCTCAAGTCGTGAGAGATGAAGATATAAGTTAAGCCAAAATCCTTTTGCAAATCCTTTAACAAATTCAACACCTGCGCCTGTACCGAGACATCTAGCGCGGAAACTGACTCATCGCAAATGATAAATCGCGGTTCACAGGCTAGGGTACGCGCAATGCAAATCCGTTGCCGTTGTCCCCCTGAGAACTCATGCGGCATCCGATTCATTGCACTTTTGGGCAGTCCGACGCGTTCTAATAATTCTGCCGCCCGCTGTTGTCTTTGCTGCTGTGTACCGCCAAGCTGATGAATTTTCATCGGTTCGATTAACGCTGAACCGATACTTTGTCTGGCATCCAAAGAACCATAGGGGTCTTGGAAAATAATTTGCATGTAGCGGCGCAAACGGCGCATTCGTCCGCCATCGAGTTCCAGCACCGAATCACCGTCAAAAATAACTTCCCCTGAAGTCGGTTCAATTAAGCGCAACAGACAGCGACTGAGGGTTGATTTGCCACATCCCGACTCCCCCACTAAACCCAAGGTTTCCCCTGGATAAACATCAAAACTGACATCATCCACGGCTTTAAAAGCGGTTTTCTTGCCAAACCATCCCTGACGCAGGGGAAATTCTTTGATTAAGTGCCGTACAGATAACAACGGTTGCTGCTGTAGCAAATTCTGGCGGTGTTGTTGAATTTCCTCAGTCGTTACTTCCGCTAAAGCGTTACGTTTATCTCTGTCGCGGGTGACGGGCTGAATTTCTAACTTCCCCGCCGCCGTTGTCGTTATCTGCATAAAATCAGCAACTGTCGGGAGGCGTTTTAGTTGCCGATGGGGACGGGGGCGACAGTTCAGCAAGGCTTGGGTGTAGGGATGTTGCGGGTTAGCAAATAAGCTGTAGACATCAGCCGTTTCGACGGCTTCTCCCCGAAACATGACAACAACGCGATCGCCAATTTCAGCAATGACGCCCATGTCGTGGGTGATGAAGAGAATCGACATCCCCCTAGCGTCACGCAATTCCCGCAGCAAATCCAGAATCGTTGCTTGAATGGTTACATCTAACGCCGTCGTTGGTTCATCAGCAATCAGTACCGCCGGATTACCACTCAAGGCGATCGCGATCGTTACCCGTTGCTGCTGTCCGCCAGACAACTGATGGGGATAGCGTTTCATCATCCCCTTGGCGTCAGGTAATTTAACTTCATCAAATAGGGCGATCGCTTTTCTATAAGCTTCTTTATAGGAAACTGCGTTATGCAACAAAATTGCTTCTACCACCTGATCGCCGCAGGTATAAACCGGATTAAGGGAGGTTAGCGGTTCTTGAAAAATCATCGAAATTTGTCCACCCCGATACCTTCGCCTCTGGCTATCGGGAAGAGTTAGGAGATTAATCGGGCTTGCATTTGGGTTTTGGGGATTGCTCAAGAGAACTTCTCCGGTTACCCGCGCCTGTGGGGGGAGAAGTCCCATAATAGAGAGCGAAGTTACTGATTTTCCCGAACCCGATTCCCCGACAATGCCGAGGGTTTCTCCTAAAGCCAGGGTGAAGGAAACGTCTTTAACCGCGCTGACAATTTCCTGTTGGGATGGAAACTCTACGGAGAGATGGCGGATTTCTAGGAGAGGATTGCTCATTGCTGTTCGGTTAGGGGTTGAGAAATAGTGGTTGGATTAAAGTTTTGTAGAAATAAAGAATTTTATTGCACCGCAAAGACGCAAAGAACGCGAAGCAGAATCAGAGTATAGATGAATACTCTGACTTAAGAAAATTCATCACAACCGAGCAATCCTTGTGCAGGGGGGCTTCCCCTCAATCTGGATTTTTCTCAAGAACAACTATTTTCTGCTCAAGTCAGTGACATTCGAGTATAGATATATAGATAGGCTGAAAATTTGGACAATTTGCACCGCCAATCGATTAATAATTTGGCTCAAGAACGACTTGCAAAAGGAGTTAGCGCGATGAGGCGATGGATGCGATCGCAGTCAATACTTTTGGCTATTGTGGCTTTTGCCTTAACCATTGTTCTTTCAAATTGTAGTCGCCCCGCCACCCAGACGAGTCAACCTGTTGCTAGCCCTGCTGCTGCCCCGGCGGGAGCCTTGGTGTATGGTTCGGGGGGACAACCCGCAAATTTAGATCCGGGGAATATTACTGACGGCAACTCCATTGTTGTTCAGCACCAAATTTACAACCGCCTGCTGGATATCAAACCCGGTACGACTGAATTGGAACCCGGTTTAGCAACCCAGTGGACGGCGTCAGAAGATGGTAAAACTTGGACGTTTAAGCTGCGAGAGGGAGTAAAGTTTCACGATGGTACGGATTTTAACGCCGAGGCGGTGAAATTTAACGTCCAGCGGTGGTGGAACCCGGAGTTTGAGTTTGGCTATCGGGATGCGGGCAAAATCTACGAGATTTGGGCGAATTTGTTCGGCGGTTACAAAGGTTCGGAAGCCTCCTTGCTGCAAGATGTTGTGGCAGAAGATGCCTCAACAGTAAAGTTTGTCCTCAAGCAACCCTTTGCGGCGTTTCCTTCTGCTATTGCTTCGGGTTATTTTGGCATTGCCAGTCCCACGGCGATTAAGCAAGCCAAGGGGAGTTACGGCACTCCCTCATCCACAGCTGTGGGAACGGGAGCGTTTGTGTTTAAAGAATGGCGTACAGGCGATCGCATCGTTTTAGAAAAGAACCCCAACTACTGGAAAGAGGGACTTCCCAAGGCGAATCAGTTAGTATTCCGCTTCATTACCGACCCTGCTGCCAGATTAGCGCAGTTACGGGCAGGAACGGTTGATTTTACCGTCGATCTCACCCCCGATCAGCTAACGGAAATTGAAGGCGACACTAACCTAGAAGCCGTCCTGCGTCCGTCGTTGAATGTGGGATATCTGACATTAAACCCTAGCTACGAACCCCTTTCTAAACTGGAAGTTCGGCAAGCGATCGCCCTAGCCATTAATAAACAAGCGATCGTCAATGCTTTCTGGGGCAAACTAGGGCAAAGCGACGCCCACTTTACATCACCTTCCCTAGCTGAATTTCAATCAAAGGAAGTTCAAGACTACCCCTACAACCCAGAACAGGCGAAACAAGTTTTGGCAGAAGCGGGTTACCCCAATGGCTTCGATCTAGATTTATGGTACATGCCCGTTAGTCGCCCCTACTTCCCCAACCCGAAGCCGATTGCAGAAGCCTTAGCAGCAGAACTCTCTACAGTGGGGATTAGAGTAAATCTGCAAACCAAAGACTGGGCAGCTTACCTGGAAGATCGCAACAAACCCCCAGGCTTTCAATCCTTCATGTTGGGCTGGACAGGGGACTACGGCGATCCGGATAACTTCTACTACCCCCACTTTGGCCCCGGTTCCACCTCTGATATAGGAGGCTGGAAAGATGAAGAAGTCTTCCAACTCCTAAATAGAGGGCGAGAAGTTGCCGATGAGGAAGAACGGCAAAAAATCTATGCCCAAGTAGACGAAATTCTCTTCCAGGAAGCATTGCGTCTGCCAATCGTTCACTCCCAGCCACTACTTGCCAAACGTAGCAACGTTAGCGGCTGGACTCCCAGTCCCTTAGGTTCAGAACCCTTTGAGGAAGTAAGTAAGAATTAGCTTCATAGCTTCATCCCTTCGTAGGGTGGGTTAGGCGAAAGCCGTAACCTCCCGAAACACTGATGCTACTGCATTTAAAGCCTGCCTACTCTTTGAGGGCTACGCCGAACACAGGCTAGAAGTTGCTTCTCAGATCTGGCACCGAAACCTCTGCGTTAAAAAAAAGCTATGGGTCGATACATTTTCAGACGCCTGTTGAACTTAATACCCGTGCTGTTTGGGATTACGCTGTTGGTGTTTATCTTTCTGCACCTAATTCCCGGCGATCCTGCTGTGGCATTATTAGGCGATCGCGCTAGTCCCGATCAAGTTGAGGCACTTAGAGAACGCCTGGGACTCAATCAACCCCTACCCGTACAATACTTCGCCTTTATCGGAAATCTCCTTCGCCTCGATTTCGGCACCAGCATCATTAGTGGCGTCCCTATTATTGAAGAAATTAGCATCCGTTGGCCAGCTACCTTTGAGTTATCCTTAGCCGCCATGTTGATTGCCGTAATTTTAGGGATTCCAGTCGGTGTACTGGCTGCTGTGCGGAAAAATAGTGCGGTGGATAACCTGGCAATGAGTGGCTCTTTAGTGGGTGTCTCGATACCCGTTTACTGGCTAGGACTACTACTTGTCTATATATTTGCCGTCAATGTGAGCTGGTTGCCGCCCAGCGGACGCCTCAGCATTGATGCAGGATTTAGCTTTCAACCGATTACTGGCTTTTATGTGTTAGATGCGTTGCTGCAACTGGACTTCCAGGCATTACAAGATGTGTTGTCTCATTTAGTCTTACCTGCCATCACCCTCAGCACCATCCCTCTGGCAATTTTGGCTCGCATCACCCGTAGTGCCATGCTAGAAGTCCTCTCCCAAGACTACATCCGCACCGCTAGAGCCAAGGGACAGCTAGAACGCTGGGTGATTTTCAAGCACGCCCTAAAAAATGCTCTATTACCTGTAGTGACAATTATTGGGCTGCAATTTGGCACCCTCCTCGGCGGCGCAATTCTCACCGAAACTATCTTTTCTTGGCCCGGAATTGGTTCTTGGATTTACGAAGGGATTCTGGCGAGAGACTATCCGGTTGTGCAGGGGGGAGTATTTTTTGTGGCGATCGCCTTTGTCTTAATCAATCTCTTAGTCGATCTTTCCTACGCCCTTTTAGACCCCAGAATTCAGTATCAGTAGTTGGATGAACAATCTCTTTGACCAGAAAGCCGTTCAACGCTTCCTACAATCGACTTCCGGAAAGATTGGTCTGGGTTTGACCCTCTTTATTGTCTTATTATCATTACTTGCGCCGATTGTCAATCCTTACAATCCAGCAACCGATCGCAACTATGCTGCCCGTCTCAATCCTCCCAGCTTTGAACATTGGTTTGGCACCGATGGCTTGGGGCGAGACCTGCTGAATTTGGTGTGGTACGGATTGCGGACTTCCCTAGTCATTGGTTTAGTGGCGGTGGGGTTGGGGCTAATGATTGGCTTGCTTTTGGGATTGGTGGCGGGCTACTTTCGCGGCTACCTGGAAACAGGAATCGGTTGGCTGACGGATATCCTGTTGTCATTTCCCTCAATTTTATTAGCGATCGCCGTTGTCACAATTACAGGCCCCAGCGTGCAAAGCGTCATGTTTGCCGTTGGCATTGTCCAAATCCCCATATTTATCCGCCTCACCCGCAGTATGGTGCTTTCCTTGCGGGAACAGGATTTTGTACAAACCGTAAGAGCCTTTGGGGCAACGCCAAGCCGGATCATTTTCTTCCATATCCTTCCCGCCAGCCTTGCCCCCTTGGTGGTACAAGCAACGCTTTCCATTGGAACTGCCACTTTAGAAGCCGCAGGTTTAGGCTTTTTAGGCTTAGGCGCACAGCCGCCAACGCCAGAGTTAGGAACGATGCTGTCCGATGCGTTTAAAGGCGGCTATTCCCTTTCCTCTCCCTGGACAATTGTATTTCCCGGTTTATTTATTACCCTGAGTGTCCTGGCGTTCAATCTCTTAGGCGATGGTCTACGCGATGCCCTAGACCCGCGAACAAACCGTTAGAATCGTCCAGGTAAAGTTTGCTGGTGGGTTGAAGGTGAATAAAGAGCTGCGTCATCGGTTTCGAGTCCCGCTAATACTTTTGGTGATTTGGCTAGTTGGGGCATTTAGCGATCGCCTGTGGATTACTCTCGACCATGCCATCCTCTCCTGGGACCCCACCAATCACCTCAGAGGATCATTGAGTTACTGGGACGCCTTGCAAAACCCTCAGTGGTTTTCGGGGGAATGGTGGTGGAATTTCTGGCAACTTTCTAGTAAATATCCGCCGCTAACCTATATTGCCACGGCTCCCTTTCAGCTCCTGTTTGGCACCGGACCAGATCCAGCTCGCCTCGTCAATCTGTTTTTTAGTGCGGTTCTCCTCATCTCCGTCTTCGGCTTGGGCAAACACCTCTTCAATACCCAAGTCGGCTTATGGGCAGCCGCTATTTGTGTCTTGCTCCCCCGACTCTACATTAATCGGATTGATTACCTCCTTGACTACCCACTGACGGCAATCGTCGCTGCCAGTTTCTGGTGTTTGACCGTCTGGAAAGATGCAAAAAACCAACGCCGGGGATGGCTTTGGGCTTTAGCCTTTGGCATCTGCTTGGGGCTGGCAATGCTAGTCAAGCAGAGTGTTGTATTTTTTCTGTTTGTGCCGCTGTTATGGCTGGGGGGGACAATCCTCTGGCAGCGTCGCTGGGGAAAGCTCGCCCAGCTAATTAGTGCTTTGCTGGTATCTGTCCTCGTGTTTGGGCCCTGGTATCGAGCGAATTGGATCTATAGCTTCAGCCTCCAAGAGACAAGCGTTAACACCGGATTAGCGGAAGGCGACCCTCCCCTCAACACCCTGGCAGCTTGGACTTACTACTGGTACGACCTCCCCCGCGCCATATCTTGGCCCTTGCTTTTAGTGCCTTTGGTCGGGCTGCTACTGTATGGCTTGCGGTTATTCCCCTCGTTGCGATCGCCTCAATCAGAAGTTGACCAGATTACACCCCATCCCGCCGCCTCTCTAGGCTGGCTAATGTTGTATTTCGCTGGGTCTTATTTGATTTTTTCGGCAATTGTGAATAAAGACCTGCGCTACATCATGCCCTACCTACCGATGCTCTCGGTCATCCTTGGCTATGGCATGACGTTATGGCAAAGACGATTGGCAGTCGTACCCTGGGTGACGTTAGGCTTGGCATTGGTGCTGATGTACCTAAATCTTTTTCCCATTGGGGGAGTTGTTGGCACAAAACTCACCGCACTCCTCAGCCCTCAGTCGCAACGCCACGCTTATTTAGGACAAGAATGGCCCCATGCTCAAGTGATTGAGGAAATTCTGCAAACCGAACCCTTCCTGCGTGCCAATATCGGCGTCTTGCCAACACCCCCACAGATCAACCACAACAACATCAATTATTACGGTGCTTTAAATAACTTTCAGGTGCATGGGCGGGAAGTGGGTATCCGCGAACATCAGCTTGTTCAAGATGCGCGATCGCTAGATTGGTTCATCACAAAAACTGGCGATCAAGGCCCCGTAAGACCTGTACAGCCCCAAATAGTGCAACTAGTCGAGCAAAGCCCAGATTTTAAAGTTCAGCAAACCTGGCTGTTACCCGACAACAGCACCCTGATGTTGCACCATCGGACTCCAGCTTCGGTTGAGGTTGAGGTTGAGGAGCAGGGGAGCAGGGGAGCAGGGGAGCGGGGGAGCGGGGGAGCGGGGGAGCGGGGGAGCGGGGGAGCAGGGGAGCGGGGGAGCAGGGGAGCAGGGGAGAGTAATCACCTCAAAACTCAGGACTCAGGACTCTCTTCACCTATCCAACTCGAACAAGTCATCGTACCCCAGCAATCTCCTCCTGGCGTTCCTGTTCCAGTAACTTATCAGTGGTCAGGTTCTTGGGAGCAACTGCACTCCGGCTTAGTTCTCCTGACTTGGCAAAAGAATAATTTAGAACCTAACTCCCCCCTCCCCCCTCCCCCCTCAGGACTCCTCCCTCAAGACTCAGGACTCAGAACTCAGGACTCAGAACTCAGGACTCAGGACTCAAAACTCAGAACTCAGAACTCAGGACTCAGGACTCAGGACTCAGGACTCGAAACTCCCCCCCGGTGGTTGCACGACCACGGCATCGGTGAAGGCAGACTGCATCCGGGACAATTGCGGGACGAGCAGCGAAATGCCACATTCCGCGTCACTGAACGGCTGGCAATGCTACCCCCGGCGAGTGTTACTCCTGGTACTTACTCCCTCACGGCAACTTACCTCAACCGTGAAACGGGTGAAAGCTATCCGTTAGATGTGCCATCTGTCACACTGAACATCGCCCCTGATGCGGTAGCCACCCCGGCACCGGAAGTAGATTTAGTGACCCAGATGCGGAACTTGGCAACTAATTTACCCAAGGGACGAGAGGCGCTTGATTTGGTGTTTGAAGAAGTTGGACGAATTAATCAGTATGACCCGACTCAGGATTACACCGAGCAGGCAGAACTGACGCTGGCTTATCGCTTGCAGCAGGAACCGGATAACCTGGATTGGGCGTATGCCCTCGCTTTTTCGAGGGTGTTACAGGAGGATGCTCAAGGGGCGATCGCGGCGTTGCAAAGGGTCGTTCAACTAGACTCGCAAAACCCTTATGCTCACGCCTATTTAGGCTTTGTCTACCTCTATCAATGGCGTCCTAAAGCCGCTGCCGCCGCGTTGCAACCTGCTCTTGCTATCAATCCCGATCTTCCTGAAATTCAAGCTTTAGATGGTGCTGCTGCTCTACTTCAAGGAAATTTACTTAAAGGTTGGCGTACGTTTCAAAATGTAAAGAATAAGCTGTAAATAAACATGCCTCGTGCCCTTTCTAGCCAACGCAACAGGGTAGAAAGGGTTAAAAACCTGGGGATAAAAAGTACTAACTAAAACTCTTGAGTTGCTAGTTTAATCCAGCATAATTTTCTATCCCTCTAAGCGGGGATCGTCTTTCAATAGCTCTATATTGCTTTTTTAGGCATGAGTTCAAACGTTAACGGCTGCTGGGGATAGGTAGAATTACTAATTTTTTTAGTTCAGTAATCCCCTATTCCAAAGGATAGATGAGTTTATGAAATCTTTAAAATTACTATATGTAGGCTAGGGATTTGGCTTAAGGAACTTTCACCGATTTGATCCCCTACTCAGCAAAATTAATGCTAGATGAACGGGGTTTCACTCCCTTTCTTTTAAGTCCTGGCAATCATCGTGCCTCATGGGGCATAAAGACACAACACTTTACTAACAACAAACCGAAGACTGCCTTTTTTATTAATCAGCAGCTTCATAGTTTTGAAATTTCCCTTTTTATTGACATTTTTTTTGAGCATTGGAGACATAAAATCATGAATTCTAATTATTGTCTTTGCTGTGGTAGTGGTCGGATGCTACGTCACGCTAGAAGCCAAGGAATGTACTGGTTCTGTATGTCTTGCCGACAGGAAACAGTTCCTCAGCAAACACATACTCCCTCTCCCAGAATTCTTCCCAGCCTTAGTCCTAGCTTGCAAGAGGTGGTGCGGACTTTACAAGTTGTCAGTTGAGTTGTAGCGCCAATAACGTGGCAATTTTGGGTTAGGGGTTATTCCTAAGTAGGGCGAAACCCATAACCCAATAAATAATCTTTCAGGTGAGACTGCCCTGATACAATCGGTTTAATTGAGGATTGTAGGTAATATGGTGTGCTAGCAGTCTTACTGTACGGTCAAGAAGACTTGCGCCTAGAAGATGTGGCAGAACCGATACCTGCTGCTGGAGAAGTAACGATCGCTGTCGAGGCAACAACAACCTGTGGCACAGACCTGAAGGTGTGGCGTCGGGGAGGTCATGCCCGGATGCTGACGCCGCCGACGTTGTTTGGGCATGAAGCCAGCGGTCGCATTGTCGCCATTGGGGAGGGTGTGACGGGTTGGCAAATTGGCGATCGCGTCGTTGCCAATAACTCCGCCCCCTGCAATGCCTGCTTTTTTTGCAAGGCTCGCGAGTACTCCCTTTGCCCAAACTTGACCTGGAATAACGGCACGTTTGCAGAGTACCTAAAAATTCCCGCTCCCATCGTGCAGCAAAACTTGCTACCCGTCCCCGATGAGTTGCCTGCTGCTTTGGCGTCAATGACGGAACCACTTGCTTGTGTTTTGCATGGTGTCTCCCGTTCCGGTGTCAAGCCGGGTCAGCGAGTGGTGGTTTTGGGGGATGGAGCGATTGGCTTGATGTTTGTTGCCGTTTTGGTGCAGCAAGAGGCGGCAGAGGTTATTTTAGTGGGTGGTAACGATAAACGCCTGGAAATCGGGAAGCAGTTCGGGGCAACGCATACCTTTAATCACCATCAACTCCGCGATATCCCAACTGTAGTCCGACAACTCACCGAGGGCTGGGGCGCAGACGTGGTAATCGAAGCAACTGGTGTTCCTACGGTTTGGGAAACCGCGATCGCTTGCGGACGTCCGGGTGCGACAATCAACTTATTTGGTGGTTGTCCTCGTGATAGCGCGATCGCCGTCAATACTGAGCAACTACACTACAATGAGCTAACCCTCAAGGGCGTCTTTCACAATACCCCCACCTTTGTGCGCGAAGCCCTCTCTCTATTGGCAAGCCGCAACATCCCCTTTGAATTACTCGTCAGTGACTACCGACCGCTCAAAGATTTAGAGCAGGTTTTTCAAGACATGAAAAATCGCCGCTGCATCAAGGTGGCGATTGAACCGGGACATCAACACTAAACACTCAAAGTCCAAAATGCTAAAACGAGCGCTTTTCCTTTTGCCTTTTGCCCTTTGCTCTTTCACACCCGATGCTGTTGCCCTACCGGGGCAAAGAACAGAACAAGTAGCCGCTTGGATTAATGGTCACCCCACCCTACGACCTGGAATCGGCGATGGGTTGCGTGTCACCAAAAGCGACACCGCCGCGCAACGCTTTACCTTTCAAGCCACAGTTATTCCGCCTGGAAGGGTAACCTTTACCCGCGACCGAGGCATCATTCGCACTGAGCGCTTTTCTTTCTATGACATGATTAACGGCGTGACGCTTGATCGACTTCAGGAATCGTTGCGAGTCATCTATGGTCTACCGATTTATCAAGATTATCAACGAGCAAACGTTACCTACGCCTATCCTAGCCCAGAGACTAAAGAGTTAGCACGGCGTCTGAATCGACCTCTCTTGGCAGCGCAACAGGGAGAACTACGAGTTGGCGATCGCTACGCCTACTGGACGGAAGTTACTGAAACCGACAGCGGCAAGGCATTCAACGGACATATGACCATTTTCCTCAAAGAGGATTTAGACAAGCTAGAAGCTGAAATACGCGATCGCTAACCGCCAATACCTCAGGAACTGTGCCAGACGCCAGCGAAAATACTTTTGACCGCCCTGGCAATGCGTTTCAGGTCTTCATCCAGTAGTGGTGGCCAGTCTATCCCCGACTGACCACCTGCTTCAAAATGCATTCGACTCTCATAGGACAAGAGGTAGAGAGAGTAAATCAGTTCTCGGTCAACACTAGGAGAACCCCTCAACCCTTCAAACACCAGCTTGAGTGCTAGCAAGATATTTGTCACTTGGCCCGGTACAGGTGCCTTGCCCTGCTTTAGACGCATCAGGAAAGTCTCGACATTGGGATCTGATGCCGTTCCTTGATTAATGAGAAAGCTACGGGCAGTTTGATAATCCATGGAGCCTTACGAGTCGTGATGCATAAAGCCGCCAAATTCAATTCGGCGGATAAGCGGGTAGCTGCATTTAGTCAGCGTTAATGGCTAAAGTTGCCCCGGTCAGCGGTAGAGCGCATCGAAAAAGCGACTCGGTAGGGGTCACTACTACAATGCGAAAACCCTGGCAGCAATAGCCTAAACCATAGCAGAAATTGTAGGGACAAGAATTAAAGGGTTCTCTACATACTAAGTAGAGCATACCTGAGATGCTTAGGCGATCGCTCCTCTATCCCACCCAAGAATCAGCCTCTTGTTAAGGCATTGAGTGTCAAGAACCGACAAACTTCAGGGCTAGGAATTCTCGCATGTACTGACTGACGAGTTCCGGCCGTTCTTGCTGTACCCAGTGGCTACAATTGGGGATGTATTTGAGGCGAAAGTCCTGAACGTACTCTTCTGTACCGTAGGTGAGTTCTTTACCCAAAGCCTGATCGCTTTCTCCCCAAATCATTAAAGTCGGCACCGTCAGCAAGTCCCATTCTTGAGCAAAGGAACCGATGGCGTTACGGTAGTAGTTGAGCATTGCTGTCAGGGCACCCGGCTTGGCGGCGGCGTTTTTGTAGGCTTCTATATCCGCTTCACTGAAGGCGTTTTTGTTGATTGCCATTTCCCGAAACGCATTCCTTAGTAGAGCGTAGTCGTTCATCTGCAACAACCACTCTGGCAGCATTGGCAACTGAAAGAGGAATATATAAGAACTTTTTAGCAGTTGCTGAGGAGTCTGTAAGCCAGCCGCGAATTTTGCTGGATGGGGCATATTCAGCACCATCAGCCGCTCCACCATTTCGGGATGGGCATAGGCAAAATTCCAGGCGATCGCACCTCCCCAATCATGAGCAACCAGCACGCACTTTTCGTACCCTAAGCCAGCGATGACTCCCTCAACATCTTTGATAAACTCCTCCATCACATAGGCGGACTGCTCGCTTGGCTTGTCACTTTCGTTGTAACCACGCATATCCAGGGCAACAACCTTGTAGTCTTTAGCAAATTCTGGGATTTGATGACGCCACGAGTACCAGAACTCCGGAAACCCATGCAACATCAGCATCAGCGGTCCCTCACCTTGAGTGACATAGTGCAGCCTGATGCCGTTGCTGGTAATGTACTCGTGCTGCCATCCATCTAACACAGTCATTGCTTTCTCCTCCGCTATTTTTTTGACAATGTTATCAACTTCATTTCAGCAAGTCGCTTGCCTTCAGATAGAGAAATTATCTTTTTCCTGTCAATAATAGTTACAGCAATTTTTAGATGAATACACCACAGTCATTCATCATTAGGAAAAAGGCGCAGTGTCAAGCCCTAAGCAAAACCTGTAGGTTAAAAAAACGCGGCATAACTTACCAAAAAGTTAGGTTTGAGGAGTTATTAACCGCAGATGGAAGGTGGGGTAGTTATGGGTAAAGCTGAACTTTTGAATAGATTTTTATAGATTTCGTGCTGTGATGGGAATGTATCCAGGCTGTTGTTTGATTCGCTCTATCCAAGCCTGAATTGCTGGAAATTTGGTCAAATCAAACTCTCCTTCTTCTGCAACGTGAGTGTAAGCAAATAGCCCAATATCAGCAATGCTGTACCGTTCGCCAACAAAGAAAGCGCGATCGCTTAAATGCTTTTCCATTACCCTCAAAGCCGCATAACCCGGTTCGCGTTTTTGATTAATAGTCTCCCGGTATTCATCGGCTTTGCCAATGTGGTAGTAATAGCGAGTCGTCGCAATATAAGGTTCGTGGCTATACTGCTCAAAAAACAACCATTGCAGCACTTTTGCTCGTTCAAAATGCTCGGTGGGGAAGAAAGGAGTATTTTCACTCAGGTAAAAAAGAATCGCATTCGATTCCCAAAGAAATTGACCGGATTCAAGTTCTAAAAGTGGAATGCGACCATTAGGATTTTTGTTTAAAAATTCTGGTGTCCGAGTTTCCTTCTGAGTAATATCCAGTTCGATTAGCTCAAAGGGAATGTTGAGTTGTGTCATTGACACTCCTCGCTCTAAAGAGACGAGGATTCTTGAATCAATGAGATCACTTAACTCGGAGTCCTTGCGTCATCCAAGCCAGAGGTGAGGCTCTCCTCAAGCGTTACTTCGGGTATGCCCTACCCTTGTTGCATTCTTGCAAGTCCTGTTTAGTTTGAAACAAACATGCTTCAAAATTCTGAGTCGTCTAGCTCCTATAAATCTTTTACCTACTGCTAGGAGGAAACTAGAACAATGCAGTAGAACCGCATAGATTTAATTGCCAAGGTTCAGTGTGCCTCTCGGCTACAAGGTGTTTTAAGTGGTTGATTACCTTATCCACTACAATCAAGATACCACACCTTGAGGTAGCTATCAATGTCCAAGCCGGAAATATTTATCACCTTTCGCGTGACTCAAGAGGAAAAAGATTTACTGAAACTTTATTGCGAACAAGAAGCAAGGAATCAAACGGAAGTATTGAGAGAATTGATCCGGTCTTTGAACCGGAGAATTAGAAAGCCGTGCTAGAAGGTGTTCCTGAGCGGCTCGAGTGAGCCTCGCCGAACTCCTGTCGAAGGACGGGGCTTTAAACCCATTTTTTTGGTAAAAGTCGAACTTTGTAACCATTTCCAGACGGTAAAAAGTCGTATAAACGCAGCATGGCTCTTTCCAAAGGATGAAAAATAAAAGTCCTGAGTTGTAGGAGCAAACCCTGCTGTACTCCTACCAAGTTTTCTCTGCCTCCTCTCCCCATCAGTGCTAGAGATGAGGGTAGCGATCGCATTAGCGGTACACTTTGAAATTTCCTCAATTCCCAACTCACTAATCATAGATAAGGCTCTATGACAACCATCAAAAACAATGTCTTCTCTCTAAGATAGTTTGAGGTTATCATCTAATTACTTAACAAAGTCACAGTCTTCCTTCCAAGCGGCATTGTACATTTAGCAGGCGAGGGATCGGGGAAGTTACCATTCCTCCTGATCTGTGTGTATTGCACAGACCGAATCCTCAAAGCATCAATCCTGAATGTGCAATGCTTTTTTCTGCCTGTAGCCCCATCAATAGTTGTAGAGACCTACCACCGTCAGGTCTCTACAAGGTTTTATTACCGCAATAGCAGGGGTCTTGTGCCTCTTTGTTGTGCAGGAAGCATCCCCTCACCTAAAAGCAGGGGAATTGTCAAATCTCTTCTTTCATGGGAATAGGTATTTGCGCTAAGTCGGGCAGTTCGACCAACTCTAACTCTTGTTCCGTTTCCTGTACAGAAATAGGCACTTTCAGTGGTTTTGGTTTTTCCTCTAACCAGCAACTTGCGGCAGGTATCGCCCTTTCTAGGTCGTCCAAAGGTCGAGGAATCACCATCAGGGAATGAAACTCGCCAATCCGTTCGGCTTCTTGCATCCCGATATCGACCGCTACGGCAACATCAGCAACAGATCCCCGAATAATCGCGGTACATAACCCGTCACCAATAGTTTCATAGGAGGCAAGATACACTTCGGCGGATTTGAGCATGGCATCGCACGCCCCTACCAACGCCGGAAATCCCCGCGTTTCTAGTAAACCCACCGCTTGATTGCTCAAGAGGCTGCGTCTATTCTCATCAACCAAATCCATCAAGCGACTATTAATCGGCAGGATGACTTCCAAGTTCGGTAAGGGACGGGGAATCACAGTGGAGGAAACAAACTGACCAAACTGTTCGGCTGTGTCAACACCAGCTTGGACGGCGAGACGGACATCAGCGAAAGCTCCCCGCACGATTGCGGTACAATGACCGTCGCCTATCTTTTCAAATCCAATCAACGTGACACCCGCCGACTTCAGCATCATATCGGCAGTGCCGACAATCGCAGGAAAACTCTGGGTCGAAACCATACCGAGAGCCGTATCCCTGAAATCTTTTCTTGTTTGATGCGAGTGCTGGGAGTGGACAAGCCCTGGCTTTTGTAGCTCCACCTGTAACCTCCTGTGAAAAATACTGACTGCCTATTCTAAGTATGCCTACAGTCAGAAGTTAATCGCTGGTTGATGTAAGTTATCACATCCGACAACCGTAAAAACTATGGGCGTTGTTCATCTTCGAGGGAGGGATTTAGCGTCTTACGGTGAGGAAATAGGGTGAGCAGCAGTCGATTGAGATTGGCTTGCCCGTAAATGGCACCACTTATGGGAGTAGGAGGGGGTTCTGGTATCGGCGCAGTTGTGAGGTTAGCCTCAGGTGTTGGGGGGGAGGTTTCTGGAGGCATTTCTGGGGAATGACCGTTGTTGGTGACAGTTGCCTCTTCCTGGATAGGAGGCTCGATGTCAGCGAGCTGACGCCCGGTATCTCCCAGGAGGGACGCCGCAGGTACTACTTGCCGTGGTTCTACAGAAGTGTCCCAAATCGTTGTAGCGGCACCAATGCAGGCATTTTCTCCAATTTTACATTGACCGACGACTAGGACACTTGCTCCCAAAACTGCTCCTGACTCAATCTCTACGGTGCCATTATGAGCGTGAATAATGGTACCTCTACCCAGGCAAACCCCAGGGGCGATGATAATACGACTGTCTAGATCGGCTTGTAGGATAACTCCTGGTGCGATCGCAACACTTTGATCAATACTCACATCGCCTTTGACATAAACATCAGAATTGCTAACCGACGGCAGGGGCAGCGCGTGCATGAAAGTAGGGACTAGGGACTGGGAACTAGGGACTAAGGCATGGGGACTAGAGCTAGAGTTGGGAAGAAAGCTGAAGGTTAAATTCACCCAACAATCAGAGCTTTCTTTTGCTCTTGGCTCTTTACTTCTAGTCCCGCAAGGCACAAGTCCTTCTCGATTTGCAGCGATCGCGCTTAGACTACGGTTTTTGAATCAGTGTCTCTTGAACGCGGCGCTTGGCTTTCGGGTCAATGCCAAACAGACGCACGTACTCACCTTGATGCTCGTTTATGCAAGCTTCTAACGCTTGGAGGACTTCTGACTGGTTTTTCAACTCAATCGGAGAGCAAGTGTGCCAAGAGCCTGTACGGAAACGGCGCGGATCGGCATGTTCGGTACCAATGTTGTATCCCTGAGACAAGAGGCTACGCACTTGTTCAACAACATCGGCATCTAAAGAGCCACTGCTGGGACGATAGTTACTCTGGGAAGCTGTATGGGAAGCCTTAGATTGGCGACTCTTGGCAGCAGGAGCAGGCTGGCGGCGGCTAGGAGCTGGCGCGTCGTCGTCGGGGCGTTGAACAATTTCTTCTAACACGCGACGCTTGGCTTTCGGGTCAATGCCGATTAAGCGCACGTATTCCCCAGTATGTTCTGCCATCGTCGCTTCCAAAGCCGCGATCGCTTCTGAGGGGTTTTTCGATTGAATCGTTGGCCCACTCTGCCAAGAGCTGGTACGGAAACGACGCTCATTGGCGTACTCGGTACCAACCTTGTAACCTTGGGACAACAAGCTTTTTACTTGCTCGACAATATCACCGCTTACGGAACCATTGCTTGTGGAAGCAGCGGCAGAATAGTTATTGCTGCTGCGGCTTGCTGTTGTATTCTGGCGACGGCTAGGAGCTGGCGCGTCGTCGTCGGGGCGTTGAACAATTTCTTCTAACACGCGACGCTTGGCTTTCGGGTCAATGCCGATTAAGCGCACGTATTCCCCAGTATGTTCTGCCATCGTCGCTTCCAAAGCCGCGATCGCTTCTGAGGGGTTTTTCGATTGAATCGTTGGCCCACTCTGCCAAGAGCTGGTACGGAAACGACGCTCATTGGCGTACTCAGTACCAACCTTGTAACCTTGGGACAACAAGCTTTTTACTTGCTCGGAAACTTCAACGCTCATGTCTATAGTGTTAGTAGTATGGCTATTGGTAGATGGAGAAATGGCACGAACCTTGCCATTCGTCTTGCCTGACGGCTCGTTCCGGATATTGGCAACGCAGGCGGTATCCCCGGCACATAAATACCCTGCCCGTAGCGCCTCATTAATACCTACAATGTGGCGGCTAAACTCTGCATCTACCGATTGCACGTCCGGCAGACGGTCAGCTTGCTGCTGATTGGTAATAATAGAACCCGCAGGAACATACTTACCGGGGGGAATCTCTACATCCTGAATCAGGACATGTAACATAATAATGCAGCCTTCCCCAACGCGAGCATTAAATACCGTTGAGCGAAAGCCAATAAAGCTATTATCCCCAATATAGGCAGGCCCATGAATCAGCGCCATGTGGGTAATAGAAGTATTTTTTCCAATCCAAACCGAGTAGTCCTTTTTGTCATCTCCGATTACCCGGCCCTCATCTAAGCCATGGATAACCACTCCGTCTTGGATATTTGTTCCTGCACCGATATGAAAGGGCGCACCTTCATCAGCTCGGATCGAAGTTCCTGGAGCGACCATGACTTTCGAGCCAATATGCACATCGCCAATGATGTTAGAAAATGAATGTACATATGCCGTTTCATGAATTTGCGGTTCCGCCAAATTTTTTGACCAAGGGGTCGGGGGAGCCGCAGATTTGCGGACAACCATAGCTGAAATTCCTTGCTAACTGAACAAAGTCAACTGACTAACGATACTGTTCTTTCTTGCTGTAAAGCATTTGGTTGTTAACCGTTACGGTATCAATAATCGCCACCACCATTGCATCAATCGGTCGCTTTTCCTGACCCTCAATTTGACGGGCGGCACTACCATTACTGACCAGAACCCACTCGTCTAAACCCGCGCCTACCTGATCGCCAGCGACCTCGTACTCTGGAAGTAGGTGCCCCTCTTCATCGATAAGTTGCAATAACAGTAACTTTACACCCCTCAAACTGGGTTCTTTATGGGTGCTGACAACCGTGCCACGAACTTGGGCAATTTGCATTGAATAGTCTAGATTGATGGAATTGGGAGAGGGAGAGGGTACAAAGGCGAGAGGGCAAGAGCCGAAAAATTTTCTTCCTTCTAAGCTCGCCTCTTACCTCCTGCCTAATTAAACAAGATTAATTTTACGGTCTGTTGTAGGGGCGAATGCCGCTCACGCTCTCGCGAAACTGCTCGACGGCTTCGGTGTAACGAATCGGCAGAACATACTCTAGGTTTTCGTGGGGACGCGCAATGATATGAGTAGAGAGGACTTGTCCACCATTTACTCGCTTCACCGAGTCAACGCCTGCGGCGACTGATGCTTGCACTTCGGAGACATCGCCCCGAACAATAACCGTCACACGACCGCTACCAATCTTTTCATAGCCAACCAACGTGACGCGGGCCGCTTTTACCATTGCATCAGCGGCTTCCACAACGGCAGGAAAGCCTAAAGTTTCAATCATTCCAACTGCAATTGCCATGACACATCTTCCTTCGTTTATAAAATAATCTGACTTGTTGATTTTTGAACGTTGTTTAAAGATGCAACGGGCGCTGGCGTAGACCTTGTGGTATTGCCGCAATTTCTTTGCCGCACCTAGACTTTACCCACAGCACACCGAAGCTTGCTTATTGCAACGTCTGCACAGCACGCTTTACATGCGGAATTGTTCGACCGCTTCGGTGTAACGAATCGGCAGAACATATTCCAGGTTCTCATGAGGACGGGCAATAATATGGGTAGAGAGGACTTCTCCCCCATTAACCCGCTTGGCGGCTTCTACGCCAGCCGAAACTGACGCTTGTACTTCGGAGACATCACCTCGGACAATAACCGTCACACGAGCACTACCAATTTTTTCGTAGCCGACGAGCGTGACACGAGCGGCTTTCACCATAGCATCAGCGGCTTCTACCACCGCCGGAAAGCCTTTGGTTTCAATCATTCCTACTGCGATTGGCATGAATTTTCTCCTAGATGATGGCTAAACTACAGCGTCCAAATCGGACTGAAAACAAAATTTGGACGGCGATCCCCATTTTTTTTACTCAAGAACTATTGGTTTAGCCTTGCATCATTAAGCATAGGGAACCGAGGCTCCCTTGACAATATAAAGTATTATGATATTTTTAGATGAGAGTGTTTAAAAAAACTTAACAATCAAAAAAATATTTATTTTGTGCATCAGTAGTGAAGCGATTTCTCGAACGCTCACTTATGTTTTATAATTTTTTTATTAAGTTTAGCTATAGAAGGTCCCCTTTCTGCCTGCAACTCTTTGTTTCGGGTAGGTTTCAGCTTAGGGAAAGCGGCTTAAATGAAGTCAGGTCATTCCCGCTGAAATCCAAAATGTTGTTTATTTTTGAAGATAATTGTTTTAAACAGATTTGATAGATTTTAACTTTGTAGGTATACCTAGTACTTGATTTTACAACTCACAATTACAATATTGAAATAGCCATTAGTCTTCTTTAGACTGCCTAAGTACCAACTGGCAGATGTTCAACGGTATTTCTCGATCAAACTGTTTAACTAAAATATTAATCAGACTATTGCTATTGCAAAACCTTGAGACTGTCTTAGGGTGCCTTTGAGTCAGCCATTCATTTTAAAGATGAGATAGCAGGGGATTGCTGAGATGACAGAGTTTCTCACCCAGACAAGTTGGTGGGTGCCTTTTTATGGATTGATTGGGGGCGTTTTGACGCTTCCTTGGTCGATTGGGATGATTCGCCGTACAGGGCCGCGACCAGCCGCCTACTTTAATCTCTTGATGACGGTCTTGGCGTTTGTTCATGGCATATTCATTTTCCAAAATACCTGGAGACAAGAGCCTCAAAAATTAGTATTTCACTGGCTGCAAGCCGTTGATTTAGACCTCACCTTTACAATCAAAGTCTCCGGCGTGAGCATTGGTGCAACGCTAGTGGTGACGGGAATGAGTCTTTTGGCGCAACTGTTTGCCCTGGGATACATGGAGAAAGACTGGGCACTGGCCCGCTTTTTTGCCTTGATGGGATTTTTTGAAGGGGCAATGACGGGCTTGGCGCTCAGTGACTCGTTGTTATTGAGCTACGCCTTGCTGGAAATGCTCACCCTTTCTACTTACTTATTAGTGGGGTTTTGGTATGCCCAGCCTTTGGTGGTCACCGCGGCGCGAGATGCCTTCTTAACAAAACGGGTAGGAGACCTGCTGCTGTTGATGGGAGTGGTAGCGCTGGCAACGATGGCAGGGGGAAGTTTAGACTTTCCTGACTTGTATGAATGGGCAGAAACGGCTGAACTCTCACCACTAACAGCGACGTTGCTGGGTTTGGCGTTGATTGCTGGCCCAACCGGGAAATGCGCTCAATTTCCGCTGCACCTGTGGCTCGATGAGGCGATGGAAGGGCCAAACCCGGCTTCCATCTTGCGGAACTCCGTGGTGGTAGCTTGTGGAGCCTACGTGCTGATTCAACTGCAACCGATCTTGGTGCTATCGCCAGTAGCTTCAACGGCGTTGGTGGTGATTGGGACAATGACAGCGATTGGGGCTTCGTTAGTCGCGATCGCCCAGATTGATATCAAGCGAGTCTTATCCCACTCCACCAGTGCTTACTTGGGGTTAGTGTTTATTGCTGTGGGGACGCAGTGGACAGGATTTGCCCTATTGATACTCTTTGCCCATGCGATCGCTAAAGCTCTCCTGTTTATGAGTATCGGTTCCGTCATCGTCACCACGAATAGCCAAGACATAACAGAAATGGGGGGTCTGTGGTCGCGAATGCCTGCCACTACCACCGCCTTTATTGTCGGTGCGGCGGGACTGATTGGACTCCTCCCCTTAGGAGGCTTCTGGGCGTTGCGGCAAGGCGTTGATATCTATTGGCACTCTCACCCCTGGATTGTCGGAGTATTACTTGTTGTTAATGCCCTGACCGCCTTGAATTTAACGCGGGTGTTTCGCCTGGTATTTTGGGGAGAGCCGCAGGCGAAAACTAGACGCGCACCGGAAGTTCCCTGGACAATGGCAGTACCAATGGTGTCGTTAATTATTGTCACCCTCTTAGTTCCCGTGATGATGCAGCGTTTGTCCTTGCTGCCAACGTGGGCACTGATCGACAAACCCGCGTTGCTCCTGCTGTGGCTATCCGGCGTAGTCGGTTGCGGTGTCGGTGCCAATATTTATCTGCACAAAGCCTGGTCAAGGTCGCTGCGCCTCCCCTGGCGATTACTCCAAGATGTATTTGGGTACGACTTTTACATCGACCGACTGTACTATCTGACGGTCGTGTTTGCCGTCGATCGCCTCTCGAAGCTGAATGCCTGGATTGACCGCTACTTGGTAGATGGATTGGTCAACTTTCTCGGTCTTGCCACAATTTTCAGCGGACAAAGCTTAAAGTACAGCGCTTCCGGTCAGTCGCAGTTTTATCTCCTCACCATCCTTGTGGGAGCCACCGTGCTGGGTTTCTTCATACTCTGGCCGATTATTAGCGTTTTGAATCTTGAGTTTTCCCGGTTTATTTAGTTAATTTCTTTGGCTTTTATCCTTAAACACCCCGCTCCCTAGTCCCTACTATGCTCAGTACGCTCATTTGGGTGCCAGTATTAGGCGCAATCATCATCGGAGTTTTACCGAAAACCCTCGCGAAAACGGCTCGTCAAATTGCCTTTGTGGTTGCCGTTGCTGTCTTTCTCTGGTCAGTTGTACTGATGAGCCAGTTTCAAGCCACCCAGGCGGGATTGCAGTTTACAGAGTTCCTTCCCTGGATTGACACCCTAGGTTTGACCTATTACCTGGGTGTTGATGGGCTATCGTTGCCGTTACTGATTTTAAATGCTCTTTTAACCTGTATTGCCATTTACAGCAGTGACGAAGAAATTCAGCGCCCCCGCTTTTATTACGCTCTGCTTTTGATTTTAAATGCCAGTGTCACAGGTGCCTTTCTCGCCCAGGATTTACTGCTGTTTTTCCTGTTTTACGAGGTGGAACTGATTCCCTTGTATTTACTGATTGCGATTTGGGGCGGGGCGCGACGGGGCTATGCGGCTACTAAGTTTTTGCTTTTCACTGCCCTTTCGGGAATTTTGGTTCTGGCAGCCTTTTTTGGTCTGGTTTGGCTATCCGAGGCTCACAGCTTTGCCTATACGCCGCAGTTGGGTCAGATTCTCCCGATGGGAACCCAGTTGGTGCTGTTAGGGGCGTTGCTGATCGGTTTTGGCATCAAAATGCCTTTGGTGCCCTTCCATACTTGGTTGCCGGATGCCCACGTCGAAGCCTCAACGCCGATTTCTGTGCTGCTAGCCGGGGTGTTGTTGAAGTTAGGAACCTACGGTTTAATCCGCTTCGGGTTGGGGTTGTTTCCTGATGCTTGGGCGATAGTCGCTCCCTGGTTGGCGAGTTGGGCAGTTGTCAGCGTGGTGTATGGTTCGCTAAACGCGATCGCCCAAAGTGATATGAAAAAGATGGTCGCTTACAGTTCCATCGGTCACATGGGCTACATCCTACTAGCAATCGCTGCCTCAACTCCCATTAGCCTCTTGGCAGGGGTCTTGCAGATGATTAGCCACGGTTTGATTTCTGCCTTGCTGTTTTTGCTGGTGGGCGTGGTATATAAAAAGACGGGAACGCGGGATATCGACGTCTTGCGCGGATTGTTGAACCCAGAACGAGGTTTACCGTTAATTGGCAGCTTGATGGTGTTGGGGGTGATGGCAAGTGCTGGAATTCCCGGAATGGTTGGTTTTGTTTCAGAATTTCTGGTGTTCCGGGGCAGTTTTGTTGCCTATCCGACCCAAACCCTGCTGTGCATGTTGGGGACAGGATTAACAGCGGTGTACTTCTTACTGCTGGTGAACCGGGTTTTCTTTGGGCGGCTGTCGCCACAGGTGGAAAATTTACCAAAAGTGGAGTGGGGCGATCGCATCCCGTCAATAATTTTAGCCGTCCTGATTGTTCTGTTGGGAGTGCAGCCCAACTGGATGGTGCGCTGGAGTGAAACCACTACCACCGCCCTACTACCAACGCCCTCGGTTGTCGCCAAACGAGACGCGATCGCTACTTCTGCCTCTATTCCTGCTCTTTCTGAAATCGGGATTAGCCCCCTCAGGTAAAACATCTTCGAGGCAGCCGGAAAAGTGTTTTTGCCTTTTGTCTTTTAACTTTCGCCATTTCAAGAAGTCTTCGCCGTGTCAAGCACAATGTTGAAAAAATCCCCCCATCCTCTTTTCGAGTACATGAAGCGGCTAAACGCTGGCGATGCACTACTGCCGGATACGCCAGAAAATGTCCTTGAGGTGGTGGGAATTCTCAAAAGCTACGGTGTTGTATTGGATGCCTACTCCATCAACTTGATTTATATTGCCGAGAAGCAATTTTTGGTGCTTTTCCCCTTCTTTAAATACTTCAATGGGGAAGTGACGCTGCAAAAGCTACTGCGTCACTGGTGGCATGACCGCATCAACTACGAATACGCCGAGTATTGTATGAAAACGATGCTCTGGCATGGGGGTGGCGGCTTAGATGCCTACTTAGACTCGCCAGAATTTGCCGCACGCGCCGTCGCAGCGATTCAAGCCAAAATCCAGAGTAATTTGCCCATACGGGGCTTGAGCCGCTTGTTTCCAGACTTTTTGATCGAACAGGTACGGCAACAGGCGTATTACAGCGGTTTGGGGCAATTTTGGCGGGTGATGAGCGATCTCTTCCTAGATCTCTCCGACGACTATGACAAAGGGAAAATTAAAACAATTCCCGATGTCGTCGAGTATATCAAAGCCGGATTAGTGGCAGCAGCAGCTTTGCCCATTACCTTCTCGGTGGAGATTGAGGGTAAAACCCACGACATCATCCCCAAATCGGCAGGGCTAACGTTTTTAGCAGATACAGCCATCCCTTACGTCGAAGCAGTTTTCTTCCGGGGAACACCGTTTCCAGGGACTGTTTCCTACAATGCCCAAGCTCACCAAATTTCCCCCGATTTGAGTCGGTTTGAGTACGGAGCATTATATGCCGACCCCTTACCCATTGGGGGGGCGGGGATTCCACCAACCCTGCTGATGCAGGATATGACCCACTTCATCCCCGACTACCTGCAAGCCCTGTACCATAGCCGTTTGCGGCAAGAAGATGATTTGCTGGTGCAAATTTGCATCAGTTTCCAAAAGTCGATGTTCTGTGTCACAACCGCTACGATTTTAGGACTGGCTCCCCATCCTCTTGATACAACTGATCCAGAGCAAATGGCAGAAAATGAAGTGTATTTGCGAAATTGGATGGATCGGTTTTTGACTTCCCGTTTGGCGGATGTGAATGAGTAAGATTCAAAAATCTTTTTTCAGGTTTTAACGATTAGCGATCGCGTAGAAACACTAACTCGCGCGATCGCTTTTTTTAAGCCTGGATAATTGCCAATGGATAACTAATACAACTGCCTTCCGGAGTGAGAATTTTTAGAAGGCTGCGGTCGAAGTTGGGTACTGGCGTTCTCTGCACTTGGCTGATTGGTAACGTTGGCGGTGTTATTGCCAAGGGGAGGAAAGCCTTGTACCTGACGAGGTAATTCAATGCAGAACGTAGAACCATTACCGGGTTCGCTCTCTACAGAAATTGTTCCCTGCATTAACTGCACTAAGGACTTAGTAATTGCCAGCCCCAAACCTGTACCCGGATATTTTTTCGTCAGGCTTTGATCGACTTGCCGGAATTCCTCAAAAATATGCTTGAGTTCCTTTTGAGATATGCCAATTCCTGTATCTTTAACCGCGATCGCTAAACGATCGGGAGACACTTCGCGGATACTTACCTCAACACTGCCCTGGGCAGTAAACTTGATCGCATTAGAGATCAAATTAGCCAGAATCTGGCGCAGGCGCACGCCATCGTTGATTGCATAAGAATTTTGCAATTCACTCAGGAAGTTTAAGACTAAACGCTTCTCATCGGCTAAAGAGCGGAGTTCCTCAATGGTTGACCCCACCAACTTCCGCAAGTCCAGTTCTTCTACCTGCAAATCCAGGCGTCCGGCTTCAATTTTGCTCAGGTCAAGAATTTCATTAATCAGCGTCAGCAGATGCTTGCCATTGCTGAGAATGCGCTTCATCATATCGACTTGCTGAGACGAAAACTGAGTTTGGCGTTGACGCAAAAGCAACTGAGAAAAGCCAATAATGGCATTCATCGGGGTACGCAATTCGTGAGACATGGTGGAAAGAAACTGAGACTTTAGCCGTGCGGCTTCTAGGAGTTGCAGGTTTTGGACTTGCAGTTGTTGCCGCTGTTTTTCCAGTTCCTGGTTTTGGTCTGCCAGCATTTCGTTTTGGAATTCCAGGCGTTCTTCCTGTTCTTCCAAGGCTTTGATCATCCGGGCGTTATCAATAGCGATCGCCGCCTGTTCGCCGACAGCATTCAGCAAATGTCGGTCTTCCTCATCAAACGCCGCCGGATTATCCCAATTCCCGATCGCCAACACTCCCAAACGCCCTTGCACCGACTCGATCGCCACCGCATAAATCGCAGCGGGTAATGGATCGTCACCATCTTGGCTCTGGTAGGTCTGCAGTTGGATCAACTGAGGTTCCCCCGTGGCAAATACTTGAGTCAGTAAACCATTCCCAGGATCGAAGGTATCTTCTAGGCGTAGATTTTCTGTATCAATACCTGCCGTCACCGTCAAAATCAAGCTATTACATTGGGGATTTTGCAACATGATGAAGCAAAAGTTGGCACCGGGAATCGCATCACAAACTGCCTTAACCATTTCCCGTAACAGTCCCGGTAAATTTGTCAAGCGTTGGTTGAGTAAATTGGTGAGCTGCTGTAGGGTTCGCAGTTGCTGCTGCTGCTCTCCCAAAATCAAAATCGCTTGACGCAAATTTTCACTGGCTTCTTGTGCTTCGCGGTAAAGCTGCCCATTTTCAATCGACAACGCGGCTCGACGCGCCAATTCCTCTGCCAACGCCACATCCGCAGGGCCATAGCGACGCTCTGTTTGCGTGGAGACAAAGGAAATCGCCCCCAACGTCCGCCCCCGTACCAATAGCGGCACGATTGTATAGGATTTGAAGTCCATGTCCTGGATAATTTGCAGGTGTTCCGCATTTTGGATAATCGCTGCCAACTCTTGCTCATTCACCTCCGGTACCAAAGACGCCACGCCTGTCCGCACTACTTCCATGGCGGGGTGGGAACTGTTAAGCTCAGGAGCGAAGCGATCGCGTAGTTGCTGCACCTGCTCCCGACGTTTGGGGTCAGCATGGGCAACTCCCACTCGACGCACCACCCCATTTTCGACAATATCGACCACACACAGATCCGCCATGAACGGCACCGCTAGTTGAGCGAGACTAGCAAGGGTTTTTTCGTAATCCAGGGAAGCGGAAAGCAAGGAACTCGCTTCTACTAAAAAGCGCAAAGAAGCTTCGGCACGCTTGCGTTCAGTAATATCGTTAATCAGCCCAGACATCCGCAAGGGCTTGCCTCTAGCATCGCGCTGGGCTTTCCCACGGGCAATACAGTAGCGGTATTCACCGGACGTATTTAACAGCCGAAATTCTACATCGAGTTCATCGTTGTGTTGCAGGTGAGCTGTCACCGCCTGACTGACTTTCATACGGTCTTCTGGGTGCAGCAACTGGCAAAATAACTCATAACTGGCTTTGATTTCCGTGGGTAATAAACCCGCAATTTCAAATAGGCGATCGTTGCAATAAATTTCGTGAGTAATTAGATCCCAGTCCCAAATGCCGTCGTTTGAACCCTCTAGCACTAGGCGATAGCGTTCTTCGCTTTCCCTCAGCCGGGTTTGTGCCAGAGCCGCTTCTCGTTCAGCTCGGTAGATGCGAACCGCATTGCGGAGGCTACGGGAGAGATTTTCCGATGAGATTTTGGCTTTTGGCAGATAGTCGGACGCGCCTGCTTTCATCAGTTCAACGGCAATTTGCTCATCGCCCTGACCCGTCAAAACAATCATGGGGATTGATATCCCCGCATCGCGAACATCTCGAACGAGCTTCAGCCCATCACCATCTGGCAGACGATAGTCTAAAAAAATACAGTCAAAGTCTGGGGAGTCGGGGGAGGTGATGTCGTCACTAAGCTGCTTTAGAGCACTTTTGCAGTCTTCGGCGATCGCCATTTCGATGGCAACGCCACCGGCTTGCAAGGCTCGGCGGACTGCCATGCGATCGACTTCATCATCCTCTACAACTAAGATTTTTATAATTTCTTTCATAGTTAGCTATTGACCGATCGTCACCAGCTAAAGGGTTTATAGTAGACATCCAAAATCACACCTTTTTGCTCTGACTTCGGGGATTACTGACTAAGCGAGCAAATCATCGCGATTTAGGATGAATTTGCTTCCTTTTAGGATTGATTTGTTTAAAGTAGAGATTTTTATCTCCTGAGGAAATATAACAGTGACTTTTTAAAACAGTATCAGTGATTCTCTAAGGCATTTCGCTCAAAGCCCAGTACTTATTAAAGGTGGCTAGGGCTTCTACAAATTTGGTAAAGGTAACAGGTTTAATGATATACCCTGCCACATTGAAATTGTAGGCTTCAACTTTATCTTTATCCTCATTGGAAGTGGTTAATACAATCACAGGGGTAGCTCGCAGCTCAGGATCAGAGCGCAACTCCCGCAGAAACTCGATGCCGCCCATCTTCGGCATATTCAGATCGAGTAAAACAATCCGGCGTGCTTCTGCAAGCATTAAGGGTAGACTTTTACCTCGTAGAACATCTAATGCTTCTAAGCCGTTTGAGGCAACAAAAAGCGGATTATTCATACTGTTTTTTTTGAATGCCCGTTTAACGGTCATCACATCAACTTCATCATCATCAACTAGCAATAAATTTACGAGTTTACCGCTCATAATTATTCGCTCCTTTCCTTAACATCTGCGGGCCAAGTAAACCGAAATGTTGTACCCTGACCGAGTTGAGATTCTAGATAAATTGTTCCTCTTTTATCTTCAACAATTTTCTTGACGATCGCCAAGCCAACCCCCGTATTTTCAACGCGATCGCGGGGAACTAAAGTCTGGAACATCACGAAAACTTTTTCATGATATTCCGGGGCAATGCCGGGGCCATTATCTGCAACAGAAAACTCGTAGCGATCGCCTAAATCAGTGGCAGCGATCGCAATTTCTCCATTGGGTTTGTCGTTGTGTTTAACCGCATTGCTAATTAGATTAGAAAATACTTGCTCTAGGGGTAAACGTTCGGTCATCAGTGTTGGCATTCCCGGCATCACTTTGACAGTAACTTCCGGTGGTGGTGCCAAATAATCAATAATCTCAGTTACTAACTGCTCCACATCGACAGGTACTGTGTCTGTTTTCAGACGCCCAACACGGGAATATTGCAATAGTGCATCAATCATTGATTCCATCCGGTGAACTCGACCCCGCAGCAAATCCATTTGATGCTTGGTGTCTTCGGTAAGGTGTGCCCCAATGTCTTCCTCAATCCACCCTGACAGATTAGCGATCGCCCGTAAAGGTGCCTTGAGGTCGTGGGAGACAATATACGCAAACTGATCCAGCTCTGTATTGCGGTTTTCCAGAATTGAGGTGGTTTGCGCCAGTATCGCCGCCATCCTTGCCCGCTCGTCGGCTCGTTGCCGCAAAGCTTCCTCATTGCGCTTAATGGAGGTGATGTCTTGAGTCATCATCATCCCCGCAAAGACTTTCCGGCGCTCATTTTTCACAGGTAAGACGTGTAAACGGTAGATCTGCTCGCCTAAAGGAACTTCCGTTACCGTCGTCTTTCCGGCTAAGGCATCGCGATAAGTTGGCTCTAGGATGGCAGACGTTTCAGGAGGGAAGGTTTCCCAAAGTGTCTTTTTGGCGATCGCCTCGCTTTCTAAGCCTAGCGCCGTCAGCCCCATCCCTTCCGCAATCGTGTAACGCAAATTATGGTCAAATAAAAAAACTGCGCCATTCGGGAAGTTTTTAGCAAGCGTTCGATACAATTCTTCACTTTTGCGGAGTGCGGCTTCTGACTCTTCCCGCTCCGTAATATCACGCAAAATGGCAATGAAGAGACGCTCGTTATCTAAACGCATTTCGCTAATGGCAAACTCCATCGGGAAGATATGACCATCTTTATGACGACCTAGAGTAGCTTGTTGCCGTCGTAACTTGTGGCGATCGCTTCCGACAAGATTGCTCATCGCTTCACCGCTATCTTCGGTGATCCGCTCTGCCATTAACCGCTGGAGATGCTTGCTCTGAAATTCTGCACTCTCATAGCCAAAAATTCGTTCAGCAGCAGCATTCGCCGACTCGATATAACCTCGTCGATCTAAGGTGAGAATGCCATCGACCACATTATCTAAAACAGCTTGAGTGCGGAGATGACTTTCCCGAAGATATCCAGCTCTCCGGGAAAGTTCTTGGTCGAGGCGGTCAAACAAATACAGCGCCGCCAAAGACCCTAAAATCCCAATCACCGCACTAGCAGCCAGCACAAGGGTAGTAATACCCTGCTGATACTCTAGGGTTTCGCGGCGAATGTCCAATTGCTGCCTTGTTTCGGTAGAGAATTGCTCAATTTGCGATCGCAGAGTGTCGGAGAGTTCCCGACTGGAAGGGTTTAGTTCAACAGTTGCCGCTGCTCCTGGTGTTATTAAGCGATACTGTGCCAAATTTTTGTCTAGGATCAAGAGCTGTTGTTCAGTCAGTTGTTGAATTTGGCGAATACGCTCTAATTGTTCGGGATCGTCTTCTACCAAGGCATCGAGCTTATCCGTTATTTCCAGAAGCTTCGTGGCTGACTCTTGGTAGAGTTCTAAATCCTCAGGGCGCTTTGTTAAGCCGTAAGCGCGAATACTCGATTGAGCTTTCGTCAATTCTGCGAGCAAGGTATTAGCTTCAAACCGCACCGATTGCGTCTGTTTGATATACGCCTGAGTCTGAAGCGTACTGCGTTGCAGCAAGCCAAAACCTACCAAGGGAATAATTAAACAAGTAATGGGGATGGCAATAATTAGAACCCCCCGTCGGCGGACGGCAAGTTCTGACCAGATAGGGCGTGCAGATTGATTTGTGTAGACTGCCATTGGCAATTCTCCTGAGGCATCGCGCTGTAACGCTACTATTTGACCCTGGCTGCGGCACGAAAAGTGTTAAGCGCTCGACTAATTAGTCAATCACATCAACAATCTTCCTACAGGGAAAATTGTCCAGCCGGATCAGTGCGCTTTTAACATAGCTTGGGCCATGTAAAGTAGAACGTTGCTCCCTGACCTTCTTGAGATTCTAATCGGATAGTACCTCCTTTACCTTCAACGATTTTTTTGGCGATCGCTAAACCGACGCCAGTATTTTCAGTAGTATCCCTCGCTTGCAGAGTTTGAAAAATGACAAAAATCTTCTGATGGAAGCAAGGCGCGATGCCTGCACCATCATCAGCGACGGCAAACTCGTAGCAGTCTCCCAAGTCTTGAGCGCGAACCACTACCGTTCCGTCTTGCCGAGGATGATGTCTGATGGCGTTACTCAGCAGGTGTGTAAAAACTTGTTGTAGCAGCAACCGCTCTGTCACCAGGGTGGGCAGCATTGAGTCGAGCTTAATTGTAAATTCCGTTGGTGGATCGAGAGCAAGAATCACCTGCTCTAGTAATTTTTCCACAGCCACCTGTTCGGGTGGAGTTTTGCTCCGTCCGGCGCGGGAATACTGCAATAGCCCATCAATCAGCGCATCAAGGCGATAGACTCGCCCGCGCATCAACTGCATTTGGTAGAGGTTCTCAGCTTCTAGTTGCTCGGAAATATCTTCTTCAATCCACTGAGATAGATTCGCGATCGCCCGCAGGGGTGCTTTTAAGTCATGGGACGCGACATAGGTAAAGTGGTCAAGTTCCGAATTGCGATTAGCTAAACTCGTCCTCATATAACTCAGTTGATAGTCGCGATTGCCCAAAGCATCAAAGGCACGCTGGGAACGGATTGCTAGGGCAAGCAGATTCGCCACCGCTTGGAGAAATTCCACATCCCTCGAAATGAAGCAACGATGCTTGTGGCTGTAGGCGGCGAGTACGCCAAAGCAAGAAGCCTTGCCCTCGTCGGTAGGAGATTGAGGCGGAGGCTCCTGACCTAAAGCGGTGCCAATTACCACACTGACACCGCTAACCCAGCCTTGGTTTTTGAGTGAGCTGGCGTCGTGGAAGTGAGTCGCCGGGTGAACGTCATCCATAATTACTGGCTGAGGCGATCGCATAGTACAACCCATTAAAGACTGGGCATCCACTGCCAAGCTTTCCAGTGCTGGGGTCGGTTGTTGCTCGCCCACACTGGCACTCTGCTGGAGTCTTTTTTCCTCAGGTTGCCACTCGAAAATATGGCAGCACTCCACCCCAATCATTTCGCTGACGAGCCTGACGCTGCTGTGCATCAACACCGAGACATTGGTGTTATCGATGGCTTGTTTTCCCAATTGAGTTAAGGCGGCGGTGTAGCCGTAGCTATCAGGCTGACCCGACTCTTGCTGAGTTGCGGTAATGTCAATCATCAAGCCGCGCCGCTTGCGTAAGTGCCTTTGCTGATCCTCAACAACAAAATCGCGATCGCGGAACCAGACAACGCGGTTATCCGCACTCAAGCAGCGGTATTTAATCTCGCCATCGCGGTTGTTCTGGGCTTCCTGACGCCACTGCTCCAGCACCCACTGGCGATCGTCGGGGTGAATTACCTTTGCCAAAAAATCAGGCTCCTCAAGCCAGCGCTCGATGGGATAGCCCAAAATTCGTTCGGCATTGTGACTGACAAAGGTAAATTGCCGATTTGTTGCCTCCGCTTCCCAAATAATCGCCTGGGGAAGTTCCTGTTCTAGAAGAGAAAGCTGGGATGGTTCGGTTAACTCTTGGGAACGTTGGAGCGTGTCACTTTCTGGAGAATCCAAACGGGCGGCTGGGGGCTTTTGCTCGTAGGTTTCGGCGACCTGGGTACTAGATTCAATCAGGCTGTAGGTGCCGATCCACTCTAAAACCTCACCGTCAGGACTACATATAGGCGTCCCCTGTCCTTCAAACCAGCAGTAGTTGCCATCGGCATCCTGGATTCGGCACTGGATTTGATAATGTTGAGGAGGATAGGATATCTCCTCCCAGTAGCGCACAACGCGATCGCGATCTTCGGGATGGAAGGCTTGAAGAAATCGCCAACCCACGGATTGTGTAGCCGTTAAACCCGTATACTCATACCAGCGTTTGCTAAGATTGGTAACTTTTCCCTGGGCGGTTGCTACCCAAACAATTTGGGGGAGAGTTGCTAACAAACAATGAGCGCGTGCTTCACTGGTATAGAGGCGTTGTTTGAGGTGCTGGATCTTCTTTGAGGATTCACTATTGAAGCCAGCCGTAGTTTGGTTTGAGTCAGAGCATCTATCCATCATGCGTTCTAAATCATGCCCGAGCACCAGACACACCTCTGATGCGAGGATGTCTGTGTCCGAGCTTTAGATTAAGCTATTACTAAAAGGGTTTTGAAAGATGGTGTTACCTTGAATTTACTGGAAGTACAGAAATCCCTACCCCTATCAATGGGGAGACATCCCTCATTTTTTGCCAAAATTTCATAAAATTCTGGTTTGAAACTGTTGCACAAAAAACTGTATTCCCTGGACGTTGACGATGAGTAAGATTCGCGTTGCTCTGATTGAAGACCATGACCTGACTCGAGTTGGAATCCGCACGGCGCTACAACAGCGAAGTGAGATCGAATTCGTAGGTGAAGCGGCTAATGGCACAGAAGGTTTAGATTTACTAGAAACGTCCAGCCCCGATGTCGGCATTGTAGATATCGGACTTCCGGACATAGATGGTATCGAACTAACAAGACGATTTAAAGAAGCCCAAGCCGCCTCAGAAGAAGCCGATACCAAAATTTTGGTGTTGACGCTACAAGATAACGAAGAGGCAGTACTAGCGGCATTTGCGGCGGGGGCAGACTCCTACTGCATGAAGAATATTAGTTTTGATAAGTTGCTCGAAGCCATCCAAGTCACCCACGAAGGGAATGGCTGGATCGATCCGGCGATCGCGCGGGTTGTGATGAAGCAGGCAAGAACTACTAGCGCGGGTGCTGATGCGGCGGTGGTAAAAACCGTGACAATTAGCGCGGCAGAACCGGAATACAGTCAACTCATCGAAGCCTATCCCCTAACAGAACGGGAATTGGAGGTTTTACAGTTAATTGTTGAAGGCTGTAGCAACGCGGCGATCGCAGAAAAGCTCTACATCACAGTGGGTACGGTTAAAACCCACGTCCGCAACATCTTAAACAAGCTGTGTGCTGATGATCGTACCCAAGCCGCCGTTCGCGCCCTTCGTTCTGGCTTAATTGGCTAGTTTGTTCAACGTTTCTACCTGGGCTGGGGAGAGGAGGTGAATATTTTTGCCCCAATCTCCCTTCGCCCTCAACTCAACTAAAACGCCAGGGGAAAGATGTTTTCGCTGGCTTTTTAGTGAAAATTCTCTAGCTTGTTAGGAACTACCTGATTTAGGATAGTTTTGGTTGAATAGCAGATTATTAGATGATAGTAGTTGGATGACTCCAGCATCAGGTCAACCTCTACTTAAATAAAAGTGTACTTAGATGGGATGCCTGTTAACAGTGTATGCTGGTCAGCTACACTACTTGGATGACTCTCAAGCTGTCGTCCTTTACTAGGAATCGAACCGGAGTGATTTCATGAGTCAGGCAGAGCGCACCAAACTAAAACTGATGGTAGTTGATGACGAGCCTGACAACTTAGATTTGCTGTACAGAACCTTTCGCCGTGATTTCCTAGTTTTTAAAGCCGACGGGGCAGTCAATGCCTTGAAGCTGTTAGACACAGAAGGGGAGATGGCGATCATCATCTCTGACCAGCGGATGCCCGTCATGAATGGGACAGAATTTTTGAGTAAGACGGTGGAACGCTTTCCAGAAACCATCCGCATCTTACTAACTGGCTACACCGATGTTGAAGATTTGGTCGAAGCGATCAACTCCGGCAAAGTTTTTAAATATATCACTAAGCCCTGGAACCCGGAAAACCTCAAAGCCGTTGTCCAACAAGCCTCTGAAACCTATCTAGTCCTTAAACAAAGAACGAACGAACTCCGTCGCGCCCTCAAAAGAGAAGAACTGTTCAATGCGGTGACAACAGCGATTCGTGAGTCTCTCGATTACAGCAGTATGCTGCAAACGGTTGTCACAACTATTGGTCAGGCATTTGAAGCCGCCAGTTGTGTTTTGCGACCAGTAGAGGGACTACAACTCCTAAACGAATCTTTCTCTTATCAGATAGGGAACCAGACAGACGCGCTACAACTCCTCGACGCGGAAGTATTAGTGCAACAAGCCTTGGAGACCCGTCAGACCCAATCAGCTAGAGTCGATACCCAAGGCAATACTCTGGTGCAGTTAGTGGTGCCTCTCCTTTGCCAACAACAGCTCCTAGCGATTTTGGCGCTTTACCAAATAGAGGGTCAGCGTTCCTGGACTAGCTCCGATGTACACCTTTTGGAGCTAGTTGCCGAGCAGGCGGCGTTAGCCCTCTCCCAGGCAAAACTCTACCAGCGCACTCAGTTACAAGCGCAGCAAATGCGGGCTGAGTTAGAAGTGGCACGGCAAATCCAAAACAACCTGCTACGCCAAAGTTGGCCCGCTGTCGAGTCGGTGGGACTGCAAGCTCACTGTTACCCCGCTCGTGAAGTGGGCGGCGATTTCTTTGAAGTCTTTGTCCATCCTCAGGGTGATATCTGGATTGCCGTGGGCGATGTTTCCGGTAAGGGGGTTCCCGCCGCGTTATTTATGGCAAGTGCCATTTCTGTCTTGCGCCGAGAGCTGGCTCAGGAGACCTCTCCAGAACCAGAGGTCGCGATGCAAAATCTCAATAGCATCATGTTCGACGATCTGGTGGGTGCCAACTGCTTTATTACGATAGTTCTGGCACGTTACACTCCCACATCGCAGCAGTTAGTTTATGCAAATGCGGGACACATCTACCCGATGGTGTGGTCTCATAGTCAGGTTGTGCAAAAACAGGCTATGGCAAATGAGTTAGCTAATATTGAACCGAACTATCTTAAGGTACGTGGGGTTCCTATCGGGATTTTGCCCGTGTGGAAAGCCAAAGCAGGACAGCTTAGTTTAGAACCTGGAGAAGTCTTGTTGCTAACAAGTGATGGCATTACGGAGGCAACGGTTAACACCGTAATTTCTACCGCTACTGGCGACAGCATCAATCCTGGCTCAATGCTAAATCAGTCGGGTCTTTGGCAACTTCTGCGGCAAGAGCCAAGCCCTTTTGACCTCAATCACTTGTTGGCTTGCATTCGCGAACACACCAACAATGTTCAGGAAGATGATCAAACTATTCTCTCACTGGAGGTTTTGTAGTCAATGAAGACAGAGTTGCACGTTCCAAGTGACTTAAAGTTTTTGACCATTGTAGAAGGATGGCTGCTAGGCAGTTTGGAAGCTGAGATAGGTGACTCGGTTGATTGGTCGCGTCAGTCCAATCGTTTACGTCTGGCACTAGTAGAAGCCTATTCCAATGTGGTACGCCACGCCCATCGCGACCAACCGAATATCCCGGTGTTGATTCGCCTGGAACTGAAGAATCAAGATATTGCCCTGGAAATTTGGGACTACGGTAAGGGATTTGATCTTTCTACCTACCTACCGCCAAACCCCCATGATAAGCAAGAGAGCGGTTATGGTTGGCTAATTATGAACCGCCTGATGGATCGAGTCGAGTATCGCTTGCAGGTGAATGGTCGTAACTGCCTAAAGCTAGAGACTAGCTTGCCGAAAGCAGAAACAGCTTAGAGAGTTGTAAAGATGAATGCGATCGCGCCACAAAATTGGAGTACAGATAACCTTAGATCGGCTTCCCAGTTGCTACAGCCGCGATAATTACTATGCCATTGAAGCCGCAGTCGCCCCAGCGCTGATTTGGCATTTGTTTCACCACAAATATTAAAAACCCCTCAGTCTTACAAGACCAAAGGGCTTTTATGCTTTAAGATTCCCCGCAACGCCGTCTTACCTCAGTTTATGACCTGGGATTAACCAGGTGGGTACCGATCGTTTTCGTTTTAAGTTTCCGGGTACAAGCCCGGTTTACTGCCACGAAACCATTTGGTTCCCATTTTCAAACAGACATAGATCAAAAAACAATATTGGCAGTCACCAACGCCGCAGTAGAACCTTTTTCATTGTAATAATTTTTCTAGAGGATTGGGCAGGTGTTCTCAGCCGTACCAAATAGATTCTATCTTTTGGGCGATCGCCTGCGCCTGGGATGAGCTGGCTGTCTCCAAAAGCACCGTCACATGACCTAACTTACGACCCGGATAGGATGCGGTTTTTCCGTACCAATGGACATAGGTTTTAGGGGCAATCTGTAGCTGCTGTCGGCGCGGCAAGTAGTCGTCCTGGGCATGTTCAAATCCCAGCAGGTTCACCATCACCGCACCGCCACAGCGCATTGCCGGACTCCCCAAGGGGAAACCTGCCACAGCTCGCAATTGTTGCTCAAACTGGGAGGTTTCGCAGGCATCAAGAGTGTAGTGTCCAGAGTTGTGAGTGCGAGGAGCAATTTCGTTGATTAAAACCTTACCGCTGCGGGTGAGAAATAGCTCAATACCGAAGATACCCACCACTTGTAACTGATTGAGGAGCTTACGGGCGATCGCCTCAATCTCCGCTACCACCGACGGGCTAACATCTGCTGGTACAATTACCCGCCGACACACCTGGTTTTCCTGCTGCGTTTCCACCACCGGATAAACAACCACCTCCCCAGAGCTAGAACGCGCCGCCATCACTGCCAGTTCGCGCTCAAAGGGGATAAATTCTTCCAGCAGCACTGGTTGATAGTCTAGTTTCTTCCAGATATCTTGTAGCGCCTCGTCATTTTCAACAATGAACGTCCCTCGCCCGTCATACCCATGACGACGTGCCTTCAAGACCAGGGGAAAATCAAGTTGATTGAGAGTTGTCGCCTTTATGGCTTCCTGAAAGGAGGAGCCATCCTTCCCAACCTCCCCATCTAAGGCGATGAAACTGAGAGTGGGTAAGCCGATATCTTCTAAATAGCAACGCTGCTCGTATTTATCTAACAAAGGAGCCAACGCTTCTAAACGCGGACGAAAACAAACACCTTGCTGTTCTAGAGGGCGTAAAGCCTCCAAGTTGATAAATTCGTTCTCAAACGTAATCACCTCGCAGCGATTCGCTAGCTGGGCAGTAGCCGCTGCGTCATCAATAGGGGCAAAGATAGTTTCAGAGGCAACTGCCACAGCAGGGTCAGTGGGTTTTGGTGTCTGCACCACCAACTCTACCCCCAATGACGGGGCTTCCTCTGCCATCATCCCCGCCAATTGTCCGCCACCAATTACACCAATTCGTCTCTTATTGTCCGATGGCTCGGCAGGCTCGGTAATTGGCAGCGATTGATTTAATAACGTATTTGCAGGAGTAGCTTTTGACATAGTTTACTTTCACCTCAGTTAATACAATTTGCTATACTTGTCTAGCCTTTCTTAAAGTTTAAAAAATAATCATATTGCTTCTGCTGGAGTTACATAGTAGTGGAATTAATAGTATATAGATTTTTGGCAAGGACTTATAGCAAGTTATTACAAGGAATATTTAGACCACTCTGTTATTTAACGGGTAAAGGAGGAGGTAAATTTGTAAAATTTCTCCCCAAAGGTCAAACTTATCAAGTTGCTGATTATTGTGGTTTTAAATTTAATGTAAATACTATTTATCCAATAGAAGCTTCAGTTTGGCTAGCTGGTGTTTATGATGTTGCTACCAGCAATTTTTTGAAAAAAGTTATAAAAAAAGGGGATGTATTTCTTGATGTTGGTGCTAACTGCGGGACACTCACCCTTGTAGCGGCAAGTTTGATCGGTGAAGGAAAAATCTACGCTTTTGAACCCGGCCCATCAATTCGTTCTCGGCTACAAAGTAATTTAGATTTGAATCCTCAACTAGAAGAAGTTGTAACGATCGTACCTTATGGTCTAGGAAAAGATAAGTTTCAGGGCTTATATAGCGAAGATAGAAGTAATAGAGGCAATGGCTTTATTAACAGAGAACCAGGCATTGCGGTAGATATACTTTCCTTAGATGAATGGGTATCTCTTGAGAAACTAGACAAGATAGATGTAATTAAAATCGATGTAGAAGGAATGGAATATGATGTGCTGCTAGGCAGCAAGTCTGTTTTGGAGAAGTATCAACCAATCCTCTATTTTGAAACGATTCATACTGCTTTTATCCCATCCATTTATGAGTTTCTTTCAGGTTTGGGATACAAAATTGTCAGTCCCAAAAATCTTTATTCAGAAATTCCCTTCGATGGGCCTTATCCCACTAATTCTGTGGCTATTCATCCCAGTAGAGCCGACCGATTAATGGGATGAATCAAAAACTTATACCATTTGGCTTTTGAGAGGCTACAGATTCATCTTAACCAGGGAAGTAAGAAAAGTGTCTGTAGCAAGCATTTAGATAGTTGATATTATCGGCAGCCCAAAGACTCGCGGGTTGAAATACCTGTTTGTGAGTTTATCCCATCTGCCTTGGCACAGAGTGTTTTAACCTGTACGCCATCTAGAATGGCATCACTAAAGTCAGCTCCTGTGATGTTTACATCCTGAAACGTGGAGCCGAGCATAATCGTGTTTGTCAGGATAGCATCACTCAAGTTTGCCCCGGTAAAATCTACCTGGTCTGCCATCCCGTAGGTTAAATCCACCCCCTGTAAGTTTGCCTGCGTCATTACTGAGGCGCTAAAAACGGTTCCTCGCAAATTCGCCCCAGTAAAGTTACTCAGTTCCAGATTGGCGTTAGAGAACTCAGCCGTCCCTAAATTTTGCCCAGAGAAATCCTCGCCTGTTAATTCGGCATTGCTATAGGACCGGGGAGGAGGATAGTCGGTGGCGAAAGCTGGCAAGGGAAAGCCGAGTAGAGTCAGTGCCAAGAGGAATGCGGTCAGTTGCCGAATAATCATCGTATTAATATTTTAAGTCGGTAATTAACTAAGTAAGTAGACGAGAATAGACCTCTTGCATAAGTCGAATAGACCCCCCTTAATCCCCCCTTAGTAAGGGGT